>NZ_CAAGTW010000003.1:0-248564 GCF_900774285.1 Methanococcoides sp. NM1 | reverse complement strand
TTTTCAGATGCTCTGCTGCATCATGTGCAAAAGATGTAACAAGCTGGTTCTGGTCAAGTTTTAGAAGATGTGATGCGGCATTATCGTGGGAGGAATTGTTGACATTCTCCTGAACGTTTCTGCCTATATGTTCCAGTTCCTTGACATTTCGATGACGTTTAGCATATTCTGAGATGAACTCACCGATCAGACCAAGCGATACTGTAACTGCCAGGATCAAAAGTATTACCACAGGATACAGCAGGGCTGATGAAGCGGTATACATTATCTGGAACAAAGAAGAATCAATAGCCATATTTAGTTACTCCTTATTTTATCAAGAACAAATCCCCCGGCAATGATTGCTGCAAAGGCCACGAATGGAAGTATCTCCACAGGCGGTGCGGAATACGCAGGAATGTTCATCTGTTTTGTCTTAATGTAAGCAGGTACAATGATGGCTCCCATGAGATAGTAGATACCAAGGATCATCATGATGTTACCGAGGGTCTCCGGGGTCTTGTTCAGCATCTTGCACAGAAGGGAAGACGCAACCACAGAGATGAAGAACACACTACCCACAAGCAGTCCGATCATGATCCCACTGATCTCAAGATATGTTGCCAGAAGCATACAGGATATGAAGAGTGCTGTCAGGCAGACAGGACAGGGCAGGGAGATCACAAGGAATGTGCGATGAGAAACATCACAGCCACAGTTCCACTGTTTCTGGGTATAGATGCCTGCCCCGATCAGGAGCAATGCAACCAGGACGTGGAGGGACATACCCATGCTCGCGATAAGGTCGAGATTGGACTGGTCCACATATCCTATGAGACTGCCGATTATCAGTGATAAAATAAAATAGCTGCCTGCAATAGCAAGGATCTCTTTTGTGCTGCGATTAGAAAAACCACAGCCAATCCCGGTCTTAATACCAAATAGAAAAATGGCCAACAGTATCCCCACAACAGTGAGAAGTACCATGTTCATTCACAAGCACCTCTTGTAGAATTTAAACTTTTGTTTAAAATGTCTCTTATTAACAAAATATATGCCACCCAAATTGATAATTTTTACACCATATTAAATTAAATATGATTTTTTTACTGAATAAGACAAGTTTAGTTGATTGCAACGAATGAAAGCATTATAATATATAAAACTACTTTTTTGTATTACATATGTATCCATTTTTGATAATAAAATAATACATAATGTATATACACACCATCTTTTTGAAGAAATTATCAAGAGATATATTTAGGGCAATATGCATCAGATCAAATCAGAAAAATGAAGTTACAGCACACCATTGCCCTTGGATTGTGGCTCATTGAAGCAACACTTCTAGCTGTCAGTAGAATAAGTGCTTTCTCATTATTGAACTTTTTAAATCATTTTTTAAATCCCAACGCTCCTAAAAATGCAGATATTATAACTACTGCAACAACGGCATAAACAATCAAGAAAATAAATGTTTCAAATATGAATATAGAAAATTTATCGACAATGCCATAAATTAATGTTAGGAAACCTCCTAGGATCACGTGCCCGGAATTTTCTGCATATTGTCCAGCTATAAAAAGTGACAATACATACTTTGACGGGACTAGTAAAAAAACAATGAATGATACCAAAAAACCTATTGGATTTTTTAATAGAAATTCAAGTAAATCTGAGAGATAATCAAATTTGGACATAGTTTTTCTTCAGGATATTTTATAAAAGTCTATACCTTATATCTTAATAAATTTTATTATTTGTATGTTAAGGATACAAAATTAAATCAAAATTTAAAAGAGTGGCATTTTTAGACGTTACCTATAACCCTAACTTTTCGTACGTAGGATAAGATGTGAACTTCGAGTGCACAATAAGAAAAGAAAGAGGGGCTTTTAACCCCGTACTTCATAGCCGTCGGGGGGACTTGAACCCCCGGCCTGCTGATTACGAATCAGCCGCTATACCACTAAGCCACGACGGCACATTGAACCTACACCTAATAAGGATTTAACGATTTAATCGTTTCGCCCAGAATTCAGTTTATCCGAACCTCAATACATACATTATACTGATGCGGTGCATACGAGCGCACTGTCCGGCACTCTACCACCTCAACACTCCGACCCACCTTTTTCGCTGCTGCTTCTATCAGACCTATGGAACTGTCAAACAGATCACCTTCGTGGGTCATTCCATAGTAATGGATAATGCCTTGCGGAGCCGTCACATAAATGGCAGCATCCAGAAATGCATCGGCACTGTGAGGAAGATTCATGATAACGTGATCTGCAATGCCCTTGAAATTGCGGGCGATCTCGTTTGCATCGCCTTCGATCACCTCGATATTCCCGATCGAATTGAACTTCACGTTCTCTTTGAGAAAATGGATCGCATCGGGGTTCTTGTCCATGGCAATGACCGTTTTGCATTTTTTGGCAATCGGGATACTGTATGGACCGACGCCTGCGAACATGTCAAGGACAACATCATTTTCGCTTATTTGTGAAACAATGCGTTGCCTTTCTGTTGAAAGCCGTGGTGTGAAATATGCACGTGCAAGATCTACCTTGTACTTGCAACCATGATCCTTGTGAATGGTCTCCGTCCTCTCTTCCCCTGCAAGTACTTTGAACCTGCGGGTCCTGAACTCTCCTTCCACAGCTGACACTGCACCAAGAACGGTCTTCACATGCTTGTGCACCTTCAGGAGTGCATCTGCGATCCTTTGCGCCTCCGGTTCGTCAGCTTCTATAAGTGCAATATCTCCTACGATCTCGTAACCCGGGGTGAAACCGAGGATATCCTCAAGTGTAAGGATCTTTTCATGGGATTCGAACTCACGTTCAACCTGTTTTGCTTCTTCGGGAAGCTCATCGAGCTCTTCCGGGGTCAGCTCCCTTTCAATAGGAATATACAGCTCACCATCCTCACTGGATATCTTAAGGGACTTGTCAAGGATGTCAAGCTCCATAAGGAACTTTCTGGCAGGTTCACCTTTCTTTTTCGGGATCGCAATACAGGGACACTTCAAAATATATCTCTCCTGGAAAAATATCGGCATGTTCGAATTATCCGATTGCGAACCATGAGCCGAACAATATCAGGAATAGTCCGCATGATACAAGAATATGCCTGTAGGTCTTCGGAGAGAACATGCCCCTTCCACGACTGAATGATAGCGATACAGCAGTGAACCATCCAAGATCTGCAAGCCAGTGTCCGACTATGAAGAACACCACAGCAACCATTCCAAGTTTCATGCTCTCAAGCACCAAGGCACTGCCGGCTGCAAGCCACCAGAGCCAGAAATAGGGGTTGGAAGCAGAAGTCACAATACCTGCTATCAGTGAGTTTGATGGCACTTTGTCCTGTCCGTGAAGTTCTTCGGCTGAGGCTCTTGCGCCTCTTATGGTCATTATTCCAAAAATGATCAGGACTATGCCACCGGCTACAGAGATGAACGACATCTCACGTTCACCCACAAGCGAGTTCATGCCTAAAAGTATCAGCACAAGCACAAAGGTTTCGATGATAGCATGACCCAGGAACACTTCCGGTCCTGCTGTCCAGCCTTTCTTCATGGTGCCGTCAATGGTCACAAATAGCATGGGACCAGGAACAAGAGCACCGGTCAGCCCTACTATGAAACCAATGAAAAGCATCTCGAACAGTTCTAACATAGTCACTAGAAAATAACGTTACTATATAATGTGATCGATTAGATCAATTAGAAAAAGAAGAAAATGAAAAAAAGATAGAGACCACAAAGACAGAAATTGTCTTTGCAGGTCTTGTTTTCCAATATACTATCAGAGAATGATCTCTATGTCCAGTTCCTCTGCGAGCTCTTTGTACCTGTTACGGATAGTAACCTCGGTCACACCTGCAACATCAGCGACCTCACGCTGGGTTCTGCGCTCACCGCAGAGAATAGATGCAATATAGATAGCAGCTGCAGCCACACCGGTTGGTCCACGGCCACTTGTGAGTTCCTTTTCAGATGCCTGACGAAGGATCTCAACACCTCTGGACTGTACCTCACCCTTGAGGTTCAGGCCTGAGCAGAACCTTGGGACATAGTCTATAGGTGAGGTTGGCATAAGCTTGAGTGCAAGCTCACGGGAAATGAAACGGTATGTTCTTCCGATCTCTTTCCTGCTTACCCTTGAAACTTCTCCGATCTCATCCAGGGTTCGTGGAACACTGCACTGGCGACATGCTGCATAAAGTGCTGCTGCTGCCACACCTTCAATACTCCTTCCACGGATGAGGTTCTTGTCAACTGCTTTCCTGTAGACCACCGCAGCAGTCTCACGTACAGTACGTGGAAGACCTAATGCGGATGCCATACGGTCAAGTTCTGACAAAGCGAACGCAAGGTTCCTTTCAGTAGCATTGCTTACGCGTATTCTACGCTGCCACTTTCTCAACCTGTATAATTGGGCACGGTTCTTGGAGGAAATTGACTTTCCATAGGAATCACGGTTCCTCCAGTCGATCATAGTAGACAGACCTTTATCGTGTATGGTGTACGTCATTGGTGCACCCACACGAGAACGCTTCATACGCTGGTCATGGTCAAAAGCACGCCACTCCGGACCTTCATCAACGAATTCAGCATCAACTACGAGACCACAGTCTGCACATACCAGCTCGGCACGCTCATAGTCCTGTTCAAGGTTTCGGCTTCCACATTCCGGACACTCGATAACCTTGTTCTCAACTTCAGCGGTCTTTTCTTTCTCTTTACGTGCTTTGATCATTGCACGTATCTTTTCTCTCTCTGAAGTATCAGAATATCTTACTCTTTCAACTTCCACCATATTATCATTGCCTCGATTTTACTAAAATTGCTAACTGGCGATCCACTTAATATAAATGTACAAATGTACTAAATATAAATGAGATAAATTGACTTATTTGACGTACACCTTCTCACTGAGGTATTTCTTCAGTTCAGATCCCGAAACGTCTCCAAAGACCTTAATAGTGATATAAGGAGAGTTAACAGGACCGATAACACCATTCACCTTTCCGATGCGTTTAACAGATTTGTCAACAACAACCGAATTGATACGAGGAAGATCCCTCAAAGATGTGTCTGGTCGAATGTTGTCCCCTCTTACAAGTAAACCCTGATGTGCAACTACTTGCACTACCGTTCCAAGTCTTTTCATATGTCTCTTGCCATCAATATATAAATTAAATAGTTGATATATATACATACGGTAAATAGTATATAAAGTTATCGCAATCCCTATAATAATCCAGATAAAACCATTACAAAAAAATAATCATATCCAGACCATAAACACAACAAAAAATGCTAACAACTGACACATATTTACAAGAATTAATAAGATCGTGCGTACATAAGGCATGACAATGCCTCACACGGATATAAATCATTTTCTGACAATTTTTCTTATCATCAAATGCCGCAAATTTTGAAAGTAAACATATTATAGTTGACAAAGTCCAGATAAATTATATATAGATTTCGGCTGTGTTGGCATAAAAATTACCCACATATGGAACATTAATATAAATCAATAAAAAACAACGATAACACTTAATACTAATCACACGATAAACGGCAATGTCGTCTAGATATGTCCAATGAGATAGTATCTGGAAGACCATGGATATTGGAACTGTTCTCAGTCAGATATCGGCATCATTAACTACATAATTATGCTAGCCTAACCCATAATCAAAATATCTTCCCGTGGGAGGAAAACTTAGTGGCAGATAATAAATTTGTGTACCTTTTCGGAAACGACGAAACTGAAGGCAAAAATAGTATGAAAGACCTGCTTGGGGGCAAAGGGGCCAACCTCGCAGAAATGTCAAATCTGGGAATACCAGTTCCGGTTGGATTTACGATCACAACCGAGGTCTGTACTCTTTATCTTAAGGATGAACATTATCCTGCAGATCTTGAAGGGCAGATCGATAGTGCCATAAAGGAACTGGAAAAAACCACAGGGAAGAGGTTTGGAGATCTTAACAATCCATTACTTCTTTCTGTACGCTCAGGTGCCCGTGTGTCCATGCCTGGTATGATGGACACTGTACTGAACCTTGGACTTAACGACAGTTCAGTAGTCGGTCTTGCCAATAAGACCGGTAATGACAGATTTGCTTACGACAGCTACAGAAGATTCCTCACAATGTTCGCAGACGTCGTGCTTGGCATCGAACACGAGAAGTTCGAATCCACACTCACTGCTAAAAAGAAGGACAAAGGCGTCAAACAGGACACCGACCTTGACGTAGATGACCTTAAAGGACTTGTTGAAAAGTTCAAGGGCATTATCAAGGAAGAGACCGGAAAGGACTTCCCCCAGGAAGCAAGGGAACAGCTCCAGATGGCCATTGATGCAGTGTTCGGCTCATGGAACAACCAGCGTGCTATCACATACAGACGCCTGAATGCCATCCCTGGCAAATGGGGAACTGCAGTGAACGTACAGAGCATGGTCTATGGTAACATGGGAGATACCTCCGGAACGGGAGTAGCATTCACAAGAGACCCTGCAACAGGTGAAAAACGATTCTTCGGAGAATACCTCATCAATGCACAGGGTGAAGATGTCGTTGCAGGTATCAGAACACCTCAACCAATTGAAACTCTGAAGAACAACATGCCTGAGGTCTACAACCAACTTGTGGATATCTACATGAAACTGGAGGATCACTTCAGGGAAATGCAGGACATTGAGTTCACTATTGAGAAAGGCAAGCTTTTCATGCTACAGACAAGGACCGGTAAGAGAACTGCAGCTGCAGCCATCAAGATCGCGACCGACATGGTCGAAGAAGGACTTATCGATAAGGAAACAGCCCTTACACGGGTCGAACCTGCACAGGTCGACAGGCTCCTGCATCCAAATATAGACCCTGACGCAACACCGAACGTAATTGCTAACGGTCTCCCTGCATCCCCCGGAGCTGCTGTGGGTGAAGTTGTGTTCACAGCAGAACATGCCGAAGAAAGAGCAAAGAAGGGAGAAAAGACCATCCTTGTACGTGCTGAGACCTCACCAGAGGACATCGGCGGCATGAATGCTGCAGAAGGTATACTGACAGTACGCGGAGGAATGACCTCACATGCAGCAGTCGTTGCAAGAGGCATGGGGAAGCCATGTGTTGCCGGCTGTGGTGAAATTGTAATTGATATGAAAGAGAAGAACTTCCATGTCGGAGAACATACCATCAATGAAGGAGACATGATCTCCATTGATGGCTCCACAGGAGACGTTATTATTGGAGAGGTCGAGCTTATCCTGCCAGGTGTTTCCAGTGAACTTGAACAGATACTCTCATGGGCCGACGAGGTTAGAACCCTGAAGGTCAGGACCAACGCAGATACCCCGCACGATGCAAAGGTCGCACGTGACTTTGGCGCAGAGGGTATCGGACTCTGCAGAACAGAGCATATGTTCTTCGGAGATGATCGAATTCCTGCTGTACGTGAAATGATCATGGCAGAAGATATCGATATCAGAAAAGCAGCACTAAAGAAACTTCTCCCAATGCAGAGAGAGGACTTTATCGGAATATTCAGGGCAATGGAAGGATATCCTGTGACCATCAGGTTGCTTGATCCACCACTCCATGAATTCCTGCCAAATCATGAGGAAGCAATTGAAAAGCTGGCAGAACTCAATGCCAGTGATGCTCCTCAAACCGAACTTGACAGAGTGAAGAAGGTCATCGGCCGTATTGAATATCTCAAAGAGATGAACCCAATGCTCGGCCACAGAGGATGTCGCCTCGGAATCACATATCCTGAGATCTATGAGATGCAGGCACAGGCCATCATCGAGGCAGCCTGTGAACTCACAAAAGAAGGTATGACAATAGTACCTGAGATCATGATCCCGCTGATCAGCAACATCGAAGAACTTGAATTTGTCAAAAGACATGTGATCAAGGTCGTAGAAGCAGTGATGGAAGAGAAGGGCATCAAACTTGACTACATGCTCGGAACAATGATCGAACTGCCAAGAGCAGCACTCACAGCCGACAAGATAGCAAAGGAAGCCGAGTTCTTCTCCTTTGGTACCAACGACCTGACCCAGACAACCTTCGGGTTCAGCAGGGACGATGCAGGCAAGTTCTTACCATTCTACTTAGAGAGTGGCATACTCGAGGACGACCCATTTGCAGTGCTTGACCAGGAAGGAGTGGGACAGCTTGTGAAGATCGGAATCGAGAAAGGACGTGCTACAAGACCTGACATCAAGATCGGAATCTGTGGAGAACATGGCGGAGAGCCAAAATCGGTGAAGTTCGGGCACAACGTCGGACTTAACTATGTCAGCTGTTCACCATTCCGTGTGCCAATTGCAAGACTTGCAGCAGCACACGCTGTGATCGAGAACAAGCAGTAAACGCAATAACTCAATATCGTGTGGAAACACGCGATATTGGAAACTCTTTTTTACACATTTACCAATTGGCCCAGTTGCCGCTAGCTAACCAGCTAACTGATTTACTAACTAACTAACTAACTAACTAACTAAGGTTAGCGTAGCTACCTGAACTTAAATAAAAAAGAGAAGAACATCACTCATCAAGTGATGGGAATGCTCCGAACTGACCTTCATATCTGGCCATCATATCATCCCATGTGGGAAGGTCTGTCTGGCAACCAACAGATTCCACCGCAAATGATGCGACCGTAGCCCCAGCCTTGCCACAGACATCCAGCGGATATCCACGAGTATATGCCACAAGGAACCCTGCACGATATGCATCTCCTGCCCCGGTTGGGTCCACTGCTTTTACCGGAACCACGGGGATCTCATGCTCGTCACCGGATGCAAATATCTTGCTGCCTTCTGCATCGTAAGTGACAACTACAATGCCTATCTGTTCCTTAATATCATCAAAAGTGCTTTCAGTCATCTCACAGACACGCTTGATCTCATGCTTGTTCGTGAAAAGAACGTCAGTGTTCTCAAGAATAGCTTCAAGATTCTCTCTTGAATACGTGATAAGGTCCTGTCCGGGATCAAAAGACACGAACTTTGCTTTCTGTGCTATCTTAGCATTAAAGTTTGGCTCAGATGTTGCAAGATGAACAAAATCAACTTCCGGAGGTTCCAGTTCCTTCATCTTTGCAGATGCTCCCCAGTAGAAGTAAGTGGACTGGTTGTGAAAAGGATCTGTGAAAACATAAGCAGCAGTTCCTTTTTCTCCCTTGAACCGGAAAAGCAGGGAAAGATCAGCTCCAAGACCTTCAAGGTGCTCTTCATACCCTGATGTAACAAAATCATCACCAACCGCAGAGATCAGCTGAGAGTTTCCACCAAGAATGGAGATCGCTGCAACGATATTTGCAGCCCCGCCTCCATAGAATCTCTGGTAATCGACTATCGGATATGATTCATTCTGTGTTGCAATGCCTTCCACATCAAAGAGAAGATCGATCGCAGCATGTCCTACTACAGATATCACATCAGACATCCTGACACCTTTTTATTCAAAATCTTCAACATCCACTACATGAAGTGGTACATCACGTAATGCCTTGCCTATTACGGACTTTGCGATCCTTGATGCGTGCTCTGCACTCTCTGCATCGAAAACCTTCATTTCAAGGACAAGACCAACAATTGCGGTATTAGCTGCAATGAAAACACTACCAAAAGGCTCATTACAGGCAGGACAAAAAGTAGTTCCGACATCGACCTCTACAAAATCGAGTTGTGGGTTCAATCTTTTTCCAGCCTCTGCAATAGCAACTCCAATAGCGTCGTCTGCAGTATTTACGTCTCTTACCAACCAGGCAGCTTCAAGTGTAACATGATAATTTGTCATCGTTTCATTCTCTCCAGATATTTTATCTTAAACCTTCATTGTCTTCTTTAATCTACATTATTGAATGATGATCATATGGTGAACAGCACATCGTCGTCAACATCAAAAACACCCAGGCGAGCACCCGCATCCAGCCATGCATGACCATAGCTGAAACAAATAAGTGCATTTACCGAATCCTCGGACCTAATGAAATGCATCCCGTCCTCATAGTAGGAACGTGCCATATTCTTATAGTCCTCGGCCACCTTACGCATGTGCGATCGCTCAATTGGACTTATGTCCGCCTTTCCAAGTGCTTCTCTCAACAGACGTTCGTATCTTTCAACCTTTTCGTTCAGATCTGCTGCCACAATTACACCATCTACATATAATATATTAATAAACCCATCCGTTGAAAAGTCACTTTTCTGAACCGAATATCTTCTTGAAAAGTCCTCCACCCTCAGCCTTAGGCTGCCTATCGGGTTGCCTGCTGGGCTGCCTTTTCGGTGGCGGACTGCCTGCTTCAGCAGAGCCTTCCGCCTGTACGGGTGCAGAACTTGCCGGTGGCTGGCTGACAGGTTCAGGAGCACGTTTTGCAGGAGCCGGGGACGATGTCTGGGCACTTTTAAGCACGTTCACCGATTCTCCGCCATGCTTTGATTTTCTTACCCTGACATCTATGAGAACAGGCCTCTCGATATCGTTGCTCACAAGCATGGCAACACCCGGAGGCAGGCGCATAAGTTCATCCTCTACAAAAGAGTTCACACCTTCAAGTCCCTTACTGATGGATTTCAGGTCGTTGGGGTTGGTCACCTTCATGATAATCTGGGTCCCGCACTGGGAAAGCACATTCTTGTCAATCCTTGCAGGACGCTGGGATATTACCAGCATACCAAGACCGAACTTGCGTCCCTCTGATGCAATAGTACGCAGGACCTCAGAACTTGCGGTCTTACTGAAACCACGCTCCGGAGCAAAGTTATGTGCTTCTTCCACAACAAGCATACCCGGCGGGATAGCGTTCATTTTACGTGCTTCAAAAAGCGCACTGCAAAGTTGTGCTACGATCATGCTCTGGAGGTCCGGAGCCACGCCTTTAAAATCGATAACTGCTGCCTTGCCCTTCTGCATGAGCTCTTCCAGGGATGTTGGTGATGAGGACAGGAGATCTGAATCACGGATGTCCTCAAGGAGGCTCATAACATTCCAGCGGGATTTGCTCTCGTTATTGCTTACCTCGAATATTATGTCGTCAAGAGTATAGGTTTCCATTTCCGCACGGAGCTTCTGTATCGATTCGTACAGGATACCAATGTGGGTGCTGTTGAAATTCTCCGGGAAGATGGAAGCAA
This sequence comes from Methanococcoides sp. NM1, assembly GCF_900774285.1. Taxonomy (NCBI): domain Archaea; kingdom Methanobacteriati; phylum Methanobacteriota; class Methanomicrobia; order Methanosarcinales; family Methanosarcinaceae; genus Methanococcoides; species Methanococcoides sp. NM1. The sequence continues at coordinate 237,408 of NZ_CAAGTW010000003.1, read as the reverse complement.
GGTCCTTTGCGGTCAGATTGTTGCCATTCAACCTGAAGAGTTCATCAGCATTCGGATTTACCACCTTGTTCGCAGGAGTATATATTGTTACATTGGAACCATAGCCCTTTGGGGCTACACCGAACTTCCTGAAATCAGCAGATGTGGATGCAGGTTCCTTCATAGAAGCATACTCGCTATGAGGATCAAGGATCAAAAGAGGGATCTTGCGGTCAAGCAACTCCTCCAGCAGAACTGCTGCCGTATATGACTTGCCACTTCCGGTCTTCGCAAGGATACTGCAATGTTTCTGTACAAGGCTGTTCACGCTCAGGTGCACCGGAATATCAGTACCATCGAGCAGACCTATGTACATCTCATTACCAGACAGACCTAGCACAGAGCTTATCAGGTCATTGTCTGCCTTAAAAACATCATCTCCCGGACTGAAAGGGGTCTTGGGAGCCCTTAAGAGGCCGGAAGGATCACGACTTCCTATAACAGTAGCTTCTGCAACTATACGGTCGGAACTCTTCCTGTCCTTACCATCCTTCTTCAATTCCTCAAAGGCTTTCTTAGCTTCGTCAAAGGACTTTTTTATACTAACCTTATCACTGAATCTTTTGATCGAAAGCACCTGGCAAAGCACCCATCCATCGCCCTCATGCCAGGCCTTTACATATTCCCCTCGATGTACAGCCGTGCTGTCAGAAATCAAGAACTTAAAATCAAACGATCCGGTCTCACCTGAAATTATACCTACTGAGCCGCGCATCATATCCTCTCACCAAAAAAAGGGACTTCAGACTTATATCTATTGTGCTTTATACCGTTGCTATTGTTAACGATAAGAAAGTAAAGGGTAAGACAGGCACACATTAGTGAGCTTATCGACCATAGACAGTCCGTGCACCATCGGGGAAACTTTTCACTATCACTTATCAGTCCATATCTTCAAGTATTTCATCCGGAGCACCTGCAAGCTTCACAAGAGCTTCAACCTCAACAAAGTGCAGTGATGCAGGAATTATCAGGATATGCAAGGGTCCTCCAAAATCGAAACTTTTTAGAGCCTGGGCATAGTCTGCCTTCACCACAGGTGATGGCGAGCCTGCACGGGCTATACCGACAGAGATACGATCGGCCATAACACCTTCACCGCGTTTTTCCTCCACCTCAAGCAGGATCACGAGAGCTTCATTTACTGTCATGCATCCTTTGTCTTTATCAATATCAAGGAACACCGCCGTATGAAGGCCGTTATCCATATTCATTTTTATAGTATCATAAGGTGTTTCGGAGATCACCCTGCTACCACGGCTGGTAACATAAGGATGAGGAACAGTTGCCGCTTTCCCGAAGCGATAGTTCTGGAGACCTGAGAGGCCGCATATTGCGGATGCTATGGATGCACCATGAACGAGGAAAGTCTCAATACCCATATCAAGTGCACGAAGACGTAGGTCCACATGGGTTGTGGATACCATGGTGTCACCGCCGGTCAGGAACACGACATTCATATCTTCCGCATCGGCGATCCATTCCTCTGCATGCTGTTCTACATCTTCCCTTGAAAGGACTGTGATCTTTTTCTGGTAGAGCTCTTCCATCTTTTCAAGGTCAGTCCCCATAAGAATGGAAGTATAGAATTCCACATAGACCTTATCCGCATTATGGATCTTCTCAAGTCCTTTTAGTGATATATCTTTTTCATCAAAAAGTCCAAGTCCTACAAAGTCGAGCATAAATACGGTTAAAACCAGCTTGTATGTTAAAGTTTTTGAGTATCTAATATAAAGCCGGTATAATCGTTCGAAACGTTTTTATAGAACCATACACAGTTAGTTTCAATCAATTTTAGTAAAATCACTATACCAGTTCATATATTAGATTATCAGGAGGTTCATATCCAATGGTAGGTCAGCCAGCAATTATAACAGATCCAAGGAAAGAACATACGCAGGGCAAGCAGGCTCTCTTCGCGAACATCGGTGCAGCAAAAGCAGTTGCAAATATCGTAAAAACAACACTTGGTCCAAAAGGAATGGACAAGATGCTTGTGAATGCGGTCGGAGATATTGTACTCACCAACGACGGTGCAATGATCCTTAAGGGCATGGAGATCGAGAACCCAACTGCAAAAATGATAGTGGAGATCGCAAAGACACAGGAAGACATTGCAGGTGATGGTACCACCAGCGCAGCTGTCCTTGCAGGATCACTTCTTGAAAAGGCAGAAGAATTGATCATTTCCGGAGTTCACCCTACAGTAATAATTAAAGGTTTCCTGGCAGCTTCAGGTAAAGCTTCAGAACTTCTTGACAACTATGCTATAGATGTCACAAAAGAGAACAAGGATGTTCTATTAAAGATCGCAGAGACCGCAATAGCAGGCAAATCCGCAGAAGCTTACGGCGATCACATTGCAAAATTATGTGTAGACGCAGCACTGGAAGTCGCAGTTAATGGAAAGGTCAATGTAAAGGACAATATCCTGATCACACAGGACCCTGGCCACAAGATCAGTGATACCGAACTTCTTGAAGGTCTCGTCATCAACAAAGCACGTCTTCATTCTGCAATGCCGGCGATCGTCGAGAACCCAAAGATCGCACTTGTAGCTTCAGACGTTTTAGTTCAGAAAACAAGGAACAAAGCAACTTTCCAGATCAATTCTGCAGAGCAGTTGACACAGTTCGCTGCACAGGAAGAAGCAGATTATGAAAAGTTGCTCGACACGATCATAGATACCGGTGCTACTGTAATAGTCGGATCAAAGAACATCGACCAGTATGCTGCAGACTATTTCCAGAAAAAGGGAATATTTGCGATCAGACGTGTCAATGAAGAAGACATGAAGAGCATCTCAAAAGCAACAGGTGCACACATCGTCAAGAACATCGCTGACATCACCGAAAAGGACCTTGGAACTGCAGGCATCATTGAACAGATCGGAGCATTCGACCTTGGTAAGACCTACATCAGGGAATGCCACAACTCAAAGACTGTAACCCTTCTGCTTAAAGGCGCTACCGAGCACGTCACTGACAACCTCGAGCGTACAATTGACGATGCATTACAGGTGATCAAGGACGTTATTGAAGATGAAAAGATCGTTCCTGGCGGCGGTGCATCCGAGATCGAAGTTGCACAGGGACTCCGCGCCTTTGCATCCAGTATCGGTGGTCGTGAACAGCTTGCTATCACAGCATTTGCAGAAGCAATGGAAGTAATACCAAGGGAAATTGCAGTAAATGCAGGAATGGATGGTATTGACACGATCCTCGCACTTCGTGCAAAGCACGGTGAGATCAAGAATGCAGGTCTTGATGTTTACACAGGCGACATCAGCGACTCTCTCGAAAAGGGAATCGTCGATCCTCTCAGGGTAAAGAAACAGGCTATCAAATCAGCTTCAGAAGTTGCCAACATGATACTTCGTGTCGACGACATGCTCAAAGCACAGAGAAGAGAAATGATGGATGTTAACCCGGAGCACAACATTCACAACTACGACGCTCTTGGATTGTAAGGGAAACCTTACAACCCATAGAATTTTTTATAATCGTCTGTCGCTTTTTTTGCCACTTCAGGATAATGTTCCATCATATATTCGATGAACTCGTCCCTTGAATTGCAGTCTTTAACAACATCAAGTATCCCTGAAACAAAATTCTGCGACTGTAGGTTATCCTTTTCAACCTCAAAGGTCAGGCAGAGAGCTTCAACAGGAAAATATTCCCTTCGGATGAGAGGAGATACCGATCCCATAAGAACACCATTTTCAAGAGTGCTGAAACCAGGGACACCTACATTGTTTACCCTGTCCTTTGAGACCAGTTTGCAGATATTCCCCTTAGAATAAGAATGCAGTTCCACATAGATGTCAGGCTTGTACTTTTCAACAACATCAACGATCGTCTTTCCGATACCTGAATAATAATCCCGGTCAAGTGTAGAGATATATTTCCCCCTGCTAACTACCGGCAGGATCGCCAGAGTACCTGAAAAGGACCGTTCAAGGTTTAACAGGACAGATGAAGTATCACGCCATTCCGAACCATGCAGACCTGCAACAAAAAGCCGGAAAGGACGCCCCTTTCCATATAGCTTCAAAAGCATTGCTAACCTTTCCCTGATGAACGGATTTAATCCATGGCTTCGTGAACACCCGTCTTCTGGCCAATAACATAGATCTCCTGCTTATGAGATTCCAGAACATGCAAGATCTCGATCCCAAGTTCCTCCACCCTGGCAAGCAGCGGTCTTCTGTCACACTTCTTTGTCACCTTAATGACCTGAAGAACTTTGCCCCCATCCTTCAGCAGTGGAAGCACTCGTTCAAGAGCTGCCAATGAATCCATTGGTTCCAGTGTCATATCGCTCATAATTACATCCACAGGCCCCTCTGAAAGCTCCGCAAGAGGAACACTAAAGACATCATCGAAAATGACGGATACATTCTCATTCTCATGAACAAGCTGGCCGAGTTCTGACCTGAACTCACGGCTGAACTCCAGACCATTTATCTTACCGGCGATCTCTGATGCAAACGTGATGAAACCGCCTGCACTTGAACCAAGGTCAATGATACTGTCACCTTCACTGATGAGCCCTGTTTCTTCCTGGATCCTCTTTAACTTGAAATAGCCTTTTGGCATATCAAGACCTTCATCGACCTCGATATCATCATCAATAGAAACATCCTTTGAAGGTTTTGTTACAACACTACCATCTATCTTCACATGACCGCCTTTAATAGCCTGTTTGGAACGCCCACGGGACTTGAAATGACCCATTTCAACGAGATATGCATCCAGCCTCATGAATTAATGAAGGCAAAGAAACTATAAATAGATGCGACCAAAAAATCAAAAAAAGATATTAAGCGGAATCGCCAAAATCATAATTGCAGCGAATTCCGTTGTGATCAAAACATTTGTTGCAGGATACACACCTTACCCTGTCAGAGATACCATTCTTTAACTTCACCACAAGATCAGGCTCACTTATGAACGGCCTGCTGAAAGAGACCATATCCGCATATCCATTTAGCATGGATCCCATAACTTTCTTCGACCTGATACCCCCAACCAGTATGACCGGGATACTTACAGTATCGCTTATCATCTTTGAATAACGCTTAAAGTATGCCTCTTTTTCCTCAGAATCAATATTCGGCTGAGACATCACATCCCCTGCTTCAAATATACCGCCACTTACCTCAATGGCACAGATACCAGCTTTCTCAAGAAGACTTGCGATCTCCACGCATTCCGGAGCATCAAGCCCGAACTTGCCTGAAAATACATCAAACCCGTCCGTAGCATTCAGCTTCACCATGATCGGGAAATCCCCACCAACTCTCTCACGAATAAGCCTTGTTATCTCTGTTATTATTCTGGTACGGTTCTCAACAGAACCACCCCATTTGTCTGTTCTCTGGTTCGTATAAGGAGATATGAAACTGCTTAGAAGGAAGCCATGTGCACAATGTATCTGCACACCATCGAAACCTGCCTCCTTTGAACGTCTGGCAGCTTCCACAAAGTCCTCAATGGTGTTGAGAATATCTTCCTCTGTCATTTCCACAGGCTTTTTCCCAGATGAAGCATCTTCAACAGCTGAAGGTGCCAGAAGAGGAATTCCCTCCTGTACCACAGACTGGCGACCGCCATGCACGATCTGTATGAATATCTTGCTGTCATACTTGTGCACCCTTGATGTGATCTCCCTGTAAGGTCCGATGAACCTGTCATCGTATATACCCTGTTGCTTTTCGTTGCTCTTTCCCTGCACATTCACATATGAATAACCGGTGATTATCAGACCAACATCATTGCATGCAAGTTCCTCATACATGTCACCAATGGCAGTGGTAGGGGTGCCATCTTCCTCTGCAAGCCACTCATTAGTAGCTGAACGCACAAAACGGTTCTTCACAGTAAGGTCTGCTATGGAAATTGGTTCGAAAAGCATGCTACCTAATCAGCAACTATTCTTTATATTTTTTGCTGATGAAGAAAGAAGGAAGGGGATTAGAATAGAGTAGAGTAAAGGGAAAGAAAGGAAGTAGAATGGAGCAGAGGAAAAGGAAGAAAGAAATGAGAACAAAAAGAAATGAAAAGAATGTTCATTTAAGAGACGATCTAAGTTCATTGACCTCTTCATCAAGCATCTCATTGCCCATCTTGTATGAGACCATGGACGCAAAAAGAAGTATGAATGCAACTATGTTCACAAGCAGGGTCAACTGAAGAGATGTACCTTCAAGCCCGCCGCCGGAACCGGAAGCAGCTTCACCGAACATTAAAGGATGAGCTGAGCGCCAAAGGCGTATAGATAAAAAGCTCAGTGGTACCGAGACAAAACCAAGTATGCCGAATACTGATGCAAGACGTGCACGTTTATCCGGAACATCAACTGCCTGACGCAACAACAGGTAAGCTACATAGACAAGGAAAAGTGCAAGGGACGTGGTCAGACGTGGCTCCCATATCCAGTACCATCCCCATGTCGCCTTTGCCCAGATGGAGCCTGTGATTAGCACAAGTAATGCGAATATCACACCCACCTCTGCAGCAGAGCGTGAAATAATATCCCATTTGTATTCACCTTTCCTCAAATAGAGAACACTGGATACGAAAACAACTGTAAATGCAAGATAAGATGTTATTGCAATGGGCATGTGGAAATAGAATATCCTGAAACTGCTGTCCAGGACTTCACCGGACTCACCTTTCATCTCAGGCAGGTAAAAGAATAGCATACCAATGGCCAGCAACATGGTTGCAGCGGCCATCAGTGGCAAGATCTTACCTGTTAAACTTCTATCCGACATTTGAAGGCTCCGATAATAAGGTTAAATGATGTAGGTAGTACTAACTCCCCGCTATATAAGCCTTAATCCTGTAACCTTAATCCTGTATCACGTATTCGAAGACGAGCTGTGCCACAAGGAAGAACACGACATCATAAACAAGCAACAACCTCAGTTCCTGTGAGATGTCCCCCACAGATGCACCAGAGAGTGCACTACCTGTGGCCATCACAGCAGGTATGAGCACCGGAAGTATCAGTGGCAGGAGCAATACAGGAAGCAGAATCTCACGTGTACGGGTATTTACCGTCAGTGCTGAGAGAAGTGTGCCCACACAGACAAAACCGATAGTACCCAGAGCTATCACCAGGCCTGGCAGGAACAGGCCACCGATGTGGAAGTTGAACAGGAGGACGAAGATCGGGATTGTGATAATTTCCACTATCAACATCAGGACGATGTTTGCAACAGCTTTCCCTGTATAGATAGCAGACCTGCTCACAGGACAGAGCTTCAATCCTTCAAGGCAGCCATTTTCCAGTTCTGCTACAAAGGATCGGGACAGACCGATCGAACCTGCAAAGATAAATGCGATCCAGAGTACACCCGGTGCAACCATCTCCACATTTTCCGAAGAACCAAGTATCGGACCAAATGAAATGCTAAATATCACGATAACAAGCAGCGAGAAGATCACCATGGAATTGAGCATCTGCTTGGTGCGGAATTCCTCTTTAAGGTCCTTTGCTGCAATGTCAAAAATACGAATCATTGAAAACTCCCGATCATATTGAACTATGGCTTTTTACATTAGATATGTAGATCTCTTTTAGCTCTTCTGCTGAACCCACATCAGACATCGGGCTGTCGAATACTATCCTTCCATTATCCAGTATTACAACGCGATTACACATATGGAATGTCCTTATTAGATCATGAGTGACCATCAATCTTGTAGTATCTTTCGGATCAAGGTCCTGAAGCACTTTCTCAAATGTCCGGCTTGCATGCTGGTCCAGCCCTGTGTAAGGCTCATCAAGGTAGAGAAGTTGTGGCTCATGTATCAATGACCTTGCAATGGAAAGACGCTGTTTCATACCCCTGGAAAAAGTGGCAACCCTGTCATCCGACCTGCCGGAAAGTTCTACCTGCTCCAGAAGTTCATTTATGCGATCTTCCAGATCATCACCTTTGATACCATACATCTTTCCGAAGAAACGTAAGTTTTCCTCTGCTGTGAGGTCGTTGTACAGATGTGTTTCATGGGAGATCACACCGATCATGCTTCTTACTGAAACCGGATCATCTGCAACGTTATGTCCGCTGATCTCTACTACCCCTTCCGAAGGAGAGGATAGGGTGGACATGATCTTAACAAGAGTAGTCTTGCCTGCCCCGTTGGACCCAAGTATAGCAACGAACTCTCCTTTTTTTATGTCAAGATCAATGCCTTTGAGAACAGGAACATTCCCGTAGCTTTTAGAGACATTGCTGAGTGATAGTATGCTATCCATCGGAATAAGATTACATTATGTGTAAATTAACGTTTTGATGTGGAACCAGCGAAGATGAGTACAACATGAGTACAACAAATATATCCGGCATATCCATTCAAACCCCAAAGTTCTAATATCATAGTTTCTTTTGAGAAGAAAAGGAGCTCTACCCAATGCCCATTAAATGCATGAAATGTAACAAGGATGCCATTATTTTTCAGAAATACTCAGGCATGCACCTTTGCAGGAAACATTTCATTGAAGATGTGGAACGCAAGATCAAACTGACGATCAGAAAGCAATACAATGTCGAAAAAGGTGACATCATTGCCGTCGCGCTTAGCGGAGGAAAGGACAGTATTGTACTGTTACACATACTTCACAAGATATTCAGCAAGAGACGGGATGTGGAGATCGTTGCGATCACTATTGACGAAGGCATTGAGGGCTACAGGGAAGTTACCCTTGAAAAAGCAAGAAAGCTCACATCCGAGCTTGGCATCAGGCACATTGTGCGTTCTTTTAAGGATGAATATGACAAGACACTGGATGAACTGGTCGCACAGGAGAGGGAGCTTGGAGCATGCAGTTATTGCGGTGTCCTGAGAAAATCCCTGATGAACAAGATAGCTAATGAGATAGGTGCTACAAAGCTTGCCACCGGCCACAATCTGGATGATGAGGCCCAGACCATAATGATGAACCACCTTGGAGGTGATGTGGAGCGTATGATACGTCTTTCACCGCCACGCGCCCTGGAAGGTCTCGTGCTTCGTGCAAAACCTTTACGCAAGGTTCCTGAGAAAGAGGTCGCTTTGTATGCTATTGTGAACGATCTTCCATTCGATATGAGCGAATGTCCGTATGCCCATGAGGCCCTCAGGGGAGAGGTCAGGGATATGATCAACGATTTTGAAGTAAGACATCCCGGCACCAAGTACTCTATCATGAGAGGTTTTGACAAGATGGTAGGAATACTTGGGAAGGAATTCCCACAGGCCAGTCTCACGGATTGCAGGGTGTGTGGCGAGCCATGTACAGCTGAGCTTTGTCAGGCATGTAAGCTGCTTGGACGAAGTTAATAGAGTTGACAGCGAATAACTTAATGATAATTTTCAAAGTGGTTCTCTAAAGATATCTTTTTTAAGGATGTTCCAGCAACTCACTGATATCATACAGTTCTTTTTCTGACCTAGACATGTAAAGGCGGGTCCACCAGACCGTAATAAGTGGTTGTATTACAGCTATAGATAGAATGAAACTGATAAATGCCCAGACGGCTCCAACTGCTTCTATGGAAGCCATCACTTCACTAAGCAGGTTGTTCAGGACAGATATACTGATCATTACTATGAAAAGCAGTAGAACGTCCAGCTTGTTTTCCATGAAGAAACTGTAACCCCTCTTAAGACCTGATATGGGATCAAGGTTGTCCACCACCAGACAGAATTCAAGAGGACTAAGGACCAGAGCAACGATTATGGCATAAAGGATCCACAATAAAAAACCAAAAAGTAGCATTACACTTGTGATTATGGCATTTTCAGGATTGGACATCAATGTGCCAAAGTCGTTTGTAACAAGTGCCCCGGGTACAATAAAAACGATGCCAACAAGGCTTATCAGGAACACAAGGATCTTTGCCAGAAGCAGGTTGATAACGTTTTTATTCCCATAATGGAACATATCGGAAAGGGTCGTATGCCCGGACTCTGATGCTGCCTTTGCCATTCCTACAGCACCGGCAGTGAAATAGGACTGGATAAATGTCAGTACCAGTATTGTTAGAAGCCCGAATACTATGACAACACCAATGCTATCATTGAACAGAGGCATGATCAACGCCATTGCCTCTTCCGGGGAAAGGGAAGACGGATCAGATATCTTTGAGATCGACGGAGCGATGACAAGGAACGACAGGATAATAACAGCCATTACCATGACGAGCATACTTAGCAGCATGTTAAAGATGAACGGAACGGCAATCCCTAAATTACGTTTCCATGTTCCAAATCCTTTGTTGAGAATTTTTCCCAGATCTTCATGCATGTTTATTATCTCCTCGAGATAGATTTAAACCGTTTCTGACACTATATAAATATTGCTTAGATCCCGACAATAATACTGAACATTTTATGAAGCATGTGAAGAATATTGGATATAGGATATAGGTTAGTGAGGAGGTCGTATCATGGAAGAAAAGAATGGAAAAGAGATACTGGTTATCGGACATTGCCTGGCAAATGTATATTCCCGACTTAAAGGCATCAAAGCTCCACCTAAAATAGAGATATGCAACAGGAACGTGATCCAGCTACCATGTCCTGAAATGATATACCTTGGCAGTTCCCGAAGGGCGATCACAAAAGACCAGCTTGAAACGCCGAATTACAAACGCTTTTGCCGCTCTCTTTTCGAGCCTTTTGCAGATATGCTCGAGCAATTCTACCAGGAAGGCTATTCCATAAAGATACTCGGAGTTCCAAAGAGCCCCTCATGCGGTGCACAGACCACGACCATAGGAGGACCTTGCGGGCGTGTCAATGAATTTACACATGAGAATGTGGAAGGTATGGGAGTATTCTACGAAGAGATAATGGAAGAACTAGAAGAGAGAGGTGTATTCTTCGAGATATGCGATGCCTGATCCAATAGGCATTTACAGATCGGTGTTCAATAATAAGTATCTCGGACAGTCCTATCTGGACATATTAGTCCTTATTTAGTTCTATTATTGATCAGCCATATTCTTTTTTTTGCTAACTAGTACCAGCCATTGCCAGATAATATCAAATCACGGATCTTTAATAAGCCACTGGCTTTTCAAAACAATTAGTGATGAGAACGTTATCAGAAAGATCAACAAAAAAAGAAAATAGATGATCCGGACAATGCCGGATCGATGTTTCAAATTTAGAACAGGCCCCTTCCGATGAAGAGAGAAGAGAACAGGATCGCGATCATGTTCACTACCTTGATCAGTGAGTTAAGAGCGGGTCCTGATGTGTCCTTGAATGGATCACCGACTGTGTCACCGACAATTGCTGCCTTGTGAGCGTCGGAACCCTTTCCGCCGTGTTCTCCATCTTCAATGAGCTTCTTTGCATTGTCCCATGCTCCTCCTCCGTTGTTCATTGTAAGAGCAAGGAGAAGACCTGCAACGATGATACCGATAAGCAGACCGCCTAGAGCTTCCGGACCAAGCACAACTCCAACTAAAAGTGGAACGAAGATTGCGAGGATACCCGGAATCACCATTTCACGGATAGCTGCTGCAGTGACGATGTCCACGCACTTGCCATATTCAGGCTTTGCGGTGCCTTCCATGATACCAGGGATCTCCCTGAACTGGCGGCGAACTTCGTTCACGATAGCGAATGCTGCTTTTCCTACTGCCTTCATTGTAACTGCAGTGAACAGGAATGGAAGCAGTGCACCTATAAGCAGACCAACAATAACTATAGGGTTGTCAAGGCTGAGCGAACCTGCCTCGAGGTTGACCTTGTGCCTGAAATCTGCGAAAAGTGCCATTGCACCAAGTGCTGCAGAAGCTATGGCATAACCTTTTGTTACAGCCTTCGTTGTGTTTCCGACCGCATCGAGTGCATCGGTGATCTTGCGTACTTCTTCAGGCATCTTTGCCATTTCAGCGATACCACCGGCATTGTCGGTGATAGGACCGTATGAGTCAAGTGCTACGATCATACCGGTTGTGGACAACATTGCTGCTGCTGCAATAGCAATACCGTAAACACCTAATGCAGGGTCTGTTGCACCGCCTGCAATGAAGTAGGAACCAAGGATACCTGCAATGATGATTATCACTGGGAGTACCGTACTTTCGAATCCGATAGCAAGACCGGAAATGACATTGGTACCTGCACCGGTCTCTGATGCTTTGGCAATGGTCCTGACCGGGCGGAAGCTTGTGGAAGTGTAGTATTCTGTGAACACTACCATCAGCACCATGATAATTACACCCACGATGGATGCATAGTAAAGGCGGATGTCACCCATGAGTGAATCGGTGACGAAGTAGAATGCAACCAGACAAAGAATTGCTGATACAGCAACTCCTTTATAGAGTGCTTTCATGATCTTTCCATCGCTGCCGACCTTCACGAAGAACATGGAAATGATGGACGCGAAAATAGCCACTGAACCGAGGATCAATGGGTAAAGGATTGCGTTTGGATATGTTTCAAGGATAAGGGATCCAAGAAGCATTGACGCAAGGACGGTAACGACATAGGTCTCGAAAAGGTCTGCACCCATACCGGCACAGTCTCCTACATTGTCTCCTACGTTGTCAGCAATGACACCGGCATTCCTTGGGTCATCCTCAGGGATACCAGCCTCGATCTTACCAACAAGATCAGCACCTACATCTGCAGCCTTTGTGAAGATACCTCCACCGACCCTTGCGAACAGGCTGATAAGACTTGCACCGAAACCGAATCCGATAACAAGGTCAACATCGCCGAAAAGAATGTAGAAACCACTGGTACCAAGTAATGCAAGGCCGACCACAGCAAGTCCTGTGACAGCTCCACCGCGGAATGCGACGGACATTGCTTCCTGAAGTCCCTTGGAAGCTGCGTGTGCTGTCCTGACGTTTGCCCTGATAGAAACGTTCATACCGATGTATCCTGCTACTGCGGAAGCTGCAGCACCGGCGATAAATCCTACTGCGATCTTGCCACTGTCATCTCCCAGAAGGAAGAAGATAAGTCCTGCAAGTATAACTGCTACGATAGCTATTGTCTTATATTGACGATTCAAATAAGCCATAGCACCCTCCTGGATCGCAAGTGATATTTCCTGCATCTCTTCTGAACCGGTTCCTTCCTTCAGGACACGGGAAGCAAAGAATGCAGCAAATACCAAGCTTACAATACCTGCCAGAGGGGCAAGGTAAATTAAACTCTCCATAATCATACTCCTCTTTGTTTAGATCTAATTTTTGATCAATATGATATTATTATAATAGCAACAACATACAAATCATGTTAACGGATCATTGTGTTCACTTATATATTAATGCTAAAAGCAGGTTGAAATAGAACACACTAAATATGAATGTATCGATTGGGAAATGTCAAACTGTTAGGAACTGAGCTCGATTTGTACAATTCAGCCTCTTTTAACTCCAATTACATTCATTCTTCCAAAGAAAACGCGTTAGTAATATCTACCTGTAGCACAATCCTGTTAATATGAAAGTGCTTTCTTTCCTTGTATTATTCATATTAGTTTCCTCTGTTTCGATACCTGCATTAGCACAAGAAATAGAAGAAGAAACTGATTTTATGCACTTTGACAGGATGGTCATGCGCTTTGATGAAACAGATGCATATGTGACAGTGACCTATGACCTTGACATGTTCGCCAGGATGTACGTGCTTGCATTCGGCACACGTCACCTCGAATCATCTTTTGAGAACATCTTTTCCGAATATGAAGAAACAGAAATCGAGGAGATAGGTTACGATACTGCAGTTATTACATTAAAGGATGTTTCCAGGTCAAGTGACAGTTACTACCTGCACGACGGTCATAATCTGGGAACCAACATCCATTCCCTTCAGGTCATATATCCCGGCGGAACTTCAAAAACACTTACGGATGTTACAAAAACACCAAATATATTCTATGACAGGAACTGATATTTTTAGTTCAGTACCTGTTAATGTACTATAATATACTGAATATCTATGGGCGATCTCATCATTAAATTCATTCAATGTGGTACAGAGTATGGCACAGAGTATCATTTGCACAGCGATCACAAAAGGTCCCTCGTGCCTGCATCCTATACGTCGATGACCCTTGAAGAGATAATTGACCTTCAGGTATGAATTAAAAATGGGTGTCATTAAAAATAGGTATTAGTATAAAAATATCATGATTAATGATTGTCTATTTATAGAATTGTGACAGATTAATAATTAGAGCGCAGGCTTTCCATACGTACCACCACTCCCCGCCAGGTGATCCCCAAATTACGCTCTTGTCTGCGCTTCCCCTCACCTGGCATCCATAAACATGTCCATGAGTGTCCCCCATTTGAACCTTTTATTCTTCAGACCTCCTTTAGATTTCTCTATTTTCACCACAAAGGAACACAATATAGATAGCTGAAATACTATTGAAACGGGTTCAGACAGCAAAAGCAGAATTTAAAATGGAACTGAAACTACCTGAAATAAAATTCAAACTTCTGATGAATTATGAGCCATTAAGATAAAAGATTTGACCACTACATATTTACCTAATTAATCGTTATAATTACATATATCCTTACATAATCAATAGGTCTTGTTAACAAATGACAGAAACAATCGAATCTTTGCTTAAGGAACAGAAGAAGTACTATCCACCGGAAGAGTTTGTCAGGCAGGCTAACATGAAGGACCCGCTGATATATGAAAAAGCGGAAGAGGACTTTGTGGGATTCTGGGGGGATCTTGCCTACAACATCGACTGGTTCGAAAAATGGGATACTGTCCTTGACTGGCAGCCACCTCACGCAAAGTGGTTCACCGGTGCAAAACTGAATGCCTCCTACAACTGTCTCGACCGCCATATCCCAAAACATGGTGACAAGACAGCACTTATCTGGGAAGGTGAGATGGAAAATTCAGAGACCTATACATATAAGGAACTGTTGGACAAAACTGCTCGTTTTGCTGCTGCATTAAAAGAAATGGGAGTGAAGAAAGGTGACGTTGTAACGATCTACCTACCCATGATACCCGAAGCAGTGATATCCATGCTGGCATGTGCCAGAATAGGTGCACCCCACAGCGTGGTCTTTGCAGGATTCTCCGCAGACGCTCTTGCACAACGTGTGGATGATGCGAACAGCCGATATGTCATTACATGTGACGGTTATTCCCACAAGGGTAAACTGGTGGAACAGAAAGAGAAAGCTGACAGGGGACTTGAGACTGCTACATGTGTGGAAAAGGTCGTTGTGGTCAACCATGCTGCTAATGCTATCGCCATGAAAGAGGACAAGGATATCTGGTGGGATGACCTTATACACAATATTGATTCGGTATGTGAACCTGAACAAATGGATGCCGAAGACATACTGTTCCTGATGTACACCAGCGGTACAACAGGCAAACCAAAAGGAGTTGTCCATACTACCGGCGGATATATGGTCGGCACGAATGTTACTTCCAAATGGATATTCGACCTGAAGGATGATGATATCTACTGGTGTACTGCAGATATCGGATGGATCACCGGACATTCATATCTTGTATACGGCCCCCTCTCAAACGGAGCGACCATTGTAATGCACGAAGGTGCACCTGACTATCCTGACAAGGACAGGTTCTGGGACATCGTGGAAAAATATGGAGTAACTATATTCTACACAGCACCTACTGCAATACGGACCTTCATGAAGTGGGGAGATAACATTCCCGCAAAGCATGACCTCTCATCCCTGCGCCTGCTTGGAAGTGTCGGCGAGCCTATCAACCCAAAAGCCTGGTTATGGTACTATGAGGTCATCGGCAATTCCCGCTGCCCTATTGTAGATACATGGTGGCAGACCGAAACAGGTATGATAATGATAAGTCCGCTACCCGGCCTCACCACCATGAAACCGGGTACTGCGACCAGGCCATTCCCGGGAATAAAGGCTTCTGTCCTTGACGAGGAAGGAAATGAAGTTCCTGAAGGTGAAGGCGGATACCTTGCCATTGAGAGACCATGGCCGAGTATGATCAGGACAATAAACGGGGACGAGCAGAGATTCCTTGATACCTACTGGAGCAAGTGGGGTACAGATAGATACCTTGCAGGCGATGGTGCACGCAGGGACAAGGACGGGGACTTCTGGGTACTTGGTCGCTTGGACGATGTTATCAAGGTTTCCGGACACAGGCTCGGGACAATGGAGATCGAAAGCTCACTTGTATCACATCCGGCAGTTGCAGAAGCTGCTGTTGATGGAAAGGCAGATGAGATCAAGGGAGAAGTCGTCGTTGCTTATGTGATCCTTGAATCAGATGCCGAACTCTGTGATGAACTTAAACAGGAATTAAAAGAGCATGTTGTGGAGGAGATCGGTGCCATCGCACGTCCGAAACAGATCATATTCACAGAGGAACTTCCAAAGACAAGAAGCGGTAAGATCATGAGGCGTGTCCTGAAAGCAATTACCAATGATACGGAGGTAGGAGATATCACAACTCTCCAGAACCCTGCTGTGGTCGAGGAACTTAAAAGAAAGGTTAATGAGCTAAGGGAGCATTGAACCGGTAGTATAACTTATACTTGTTCCAAAACCAGGATACAGGAGATGCCCTATGGAAAAGAAGAATTGCTTGATCCTTGCCCTTGATGTTACAGACAGGGAAAATGCCCTGCGTATTGCTAATGAAGTATCTGAATATGTGGATTCCATTAAGGTCGGATATCCGCTTGTACTCGGAGAAGGGCTGGGCATCGTTAAAGAATTAGCCGAGCTTGCACCTGTTATTGCAGATTTCAAGGTTGCTGACATCCCTAATACCGACCGCCTTATTTGCGAACAGGTATTCAAAGCCGGGGCCGATGCAGTCATAACACACGGATTTACAGGTCGTGACAGCCTGGATTCCTGTGTAAAGGTCGCAAAAGAATATGGTAGAGACGTCTACGTTGTAACAGAAATGAGCCACCCCGGTGGTGTGGAGTTCTTCCGACCTGTTGCAGAGACCATTGCAAAGATGGCGGTTGATGCCGGTGCTACAGGTGTTGTTGCACCAGCCACAAGACCTGAAAGGGTCAGGGATATTCGCAAGATCATCGGCAATGATCTGCACATAATCTCACCTGGCGTAGGTGCACAGGGTGGCAGTGCTGCCGATGTTATCAATGCAGGTGCTGACTGGGTGATCGTAGGACGTAGTATCTATAACTCAGATTCGCCTGCCGATGCCGCCATGAAAATATGCAATGATATGAAATGCTGATCTGTTATCGCCTGTGATGAGTAACTTTTCTGAGCAATGATGAACCCTATGAGTACTGAGGCGAAACAGAATTTTCTGAAATGTGAAACAAATATTTTCAGAAACGGTTATTAATAGATAACCGATATAAGCAATTACTAAAACGGTTACACAAAAGGTAGTGGTTAGACGGAGCGCAAAATACTTTTTGAAACCTCTGCAGGGGAGCTTGCATACCTGCAGGATAATTCTTTGGTAGTAAAGCTTCCTGCAGGAAGAAGGACACTCACAACTTCGTGGCTCAACGGAGGATACAGTGAGGATCTGGAATCGGTCTTCAATCATATGATACCACACCGAAGCCATGGTGCAGGCGACCTTGAAGGCGGGAGTGTTCCAGAATATCTCAAGATAGTCGCAAACAGGCTTGGACTTGAAACCAATAGGACATCGGGGATGCTTACAACAGCAAGAATGGAAAATGCTGTCATCTCATCCGAATCATTCAGAGGTCTTGAGGTCACAGCAATTATAACCGGTGGAGTTGAGATAAACGGCGGTCGTGCAGGGGATACTTCATCTTATTATCAGGAAGACGAAAGGTTCGAACCAGTCGGCGGCACGATAAACATTATTCTTTTGATAGGAGCAGACCTGCCCGCATATTCGATTGCAAGGGCATTGATTACCGCAACTGAGGCAAAGAGTGCAGCATTGCAGCAGCTTATGGCACCCAGCCGTTATTCGAGCGGGATAGCAACAGGAACAGGAACTGATATGATGACTGTTGTTGCAGACACCACCAGTTCACTAAAACTTACAGATGTCGGAAAGCATTCCAAACTGGGGGAACTTATCGGAAAATGTGTTCTTGAAGCCGTAACAAAAGCTGTGGGGATCCAATCGGACATAACACCGATATCCCAGCGTGATATGCTGGTAAGACTGGACCGTTTCGGGATCGATGAAGCAAGATACTGGAAAGTGGCATCAACTCTGGAGGGTGAGAACAAGAAACCCGGATTCATAGAGCAGCTTCGTAAGATATCACGAAATCCGGCACTTGTGGCTGCAACTGTTTCTGTGCTCCACATCATCGATGAAGTATCATGGGGGCTCATTCCGGAAAATGCCGGTAGGAAAGCTGCTTTTGCGATCATGAGAGAACTGCCGAAGGTACTGGATATGGATCTTGATATTCCGGCAGATGAACTTTTGAATGAGTATGATAGCATTCTTGATAACTGGATAGTTGTCACCTCATGGATCGTGAAGAATAACATTTCCTGATCATCTTTTATGAAAATCTGTTTGGTCTTAGTAGCTCAGGCTTTATCTATACGAAACCTTTATCCATAGAATACCATCCAGTATAACAAAAACAGACACATCAAATATGGAGTCCTTATCATGAAAATACGCGAGCTTATAATCCAGCACTGTGACAACACTGAGAAAAAAGGAAATGGACTTATCATCCATACCGGTAATGTTTCCGAGCCTGTAGAAACCCCTGAAATGTTCGACTACCTGGATTTCCTTTCTGATGAACCTTCAAGGAGGATCTGGAATAGTGACGTTTACCGGATGATATTAACAGAGATCGATGGTGAGATTACTGTATATGAGCATTCAAGGATGGCATCCTACAGTATACAGTTGCTTGACCTGGATGAAGAATATGGAGAAAAGCAGGAGAGCGACCTGAACGAGCTTGCAGACGTATTCTCATTCGTTAGCTATGAACATAGAAATAATACAAGGAAGTCAGGAGTGCCATATATATCCCATCCAATGGACGTAGCATCCATACTGATGAAAGACAATGCATCTTCAGAGCTTGTTTTTGCAGGATTGCTCCATGATATCGTTGAGGATACGGACGTTGACCTTGTGACCATAAGAAGAAGATATGGACCGGCAGTCGGTGATTATGTGGAAGCTGTTACCGAACCTGCTGAGCTCAGACAGGCTGCAGAGGGCGATAAGGCACAGACCTGGAAAGAACGAAAGCAGTACACCATCAAAAGGATAAGCAGGGCAAACAGTGAGATCAGACTCCTGTCATGTGCGGACAAGCTTGCCAACATAAGGGACCTTATCAGCGATATAAAGCAGGAAGGTGATGATTTCTGGAGCAAGTTCAATGCACCAAAGGATGAGCAGGAATGGTATTATCGCTCAATGCTGGAAGTTTTTGCCACCGGACCGCAGAATATCGCAGACACCCGTGCATACCGTGATTACAAGGATTGTGTAGATGAGCTGTTCTGAACAGCCTCGTTAAAAGAAATAGACTTTTTGAATGTCAGACTGCCCTTTCAGGCAGTTCTGGCACTTTGATCCATTGCCATCAGGAATTCGTGGACCTTTTGTGAACCGATGAGCAAATGCTTTCCGTTCTGGAATTCCAGTATGATGCCATCATTCCCACTTATGTTGTAAGCCTTACCATTTTTTCCATAGCGTATGCCCCAGCCTCCGTAATCCCGAAGTGCACTGTAATGCACTGCTTTATAGCTGGCAATGTCTGTGTAGCCGAACTTCTTGAACGACAGGTGGAACGGGAAGAAACGAACATAAACACCGTCGCTGCGCACTTCGGTCACCAGTTTCATCGAAAAGATGAATAACGGGAACAGGAAACCAAAAATGATCGTCAGAATTATCATGGTGTTATCCGAGGCAGGGTTGTCGCCGAAAGGCTGACCTAGCACCAGTTGCTGGTAAGCTCCATAGAGTGTCACAACCGCAGGAATCAGTACCAATGAACTTACCCAGAATTGCCTGAATTTCTGCACTTCCCTGAATGAAGAACTTTTGTTGAACATATTGATTTCCAGGTATGACCATATTTCGTGTATAATTTCTATATATCGTCAATTGCATAAATATTTGTTGTATGACTGGTAAAAAGACCAGAATACAGGAGAGCTACAGGAAAGCCCAACTAAAATATTTCAACCCCAATAAAAACAGGAAATTCTTATATCGTAACACACCGACTAAGAGCAAAAACCTTCGAGCTGCCGGATGCAAGAAATTGCACCTATTCTAAAAAACGATACTTAGAAGGAACTCAAATGCCCTCCGACATCACCATCCCGATGTTGCTACTGTCAGTGCTCATCGGATATGCTCTCGGGATATTCTCGGGACTGATCCCGGGAATACACACGAACAACTTTGCCCTGATGCTGGTAGCACTCTCCCCCATGCTCATGGACAGCGGCATCCCGCCAACCTACATAGCCATAGCCATTCTGGCAAACTCACTGTCACACACCTTTCATGATATTATTCCCGCTGTATATCTTGGAGCACCAAATGACGACATGGCGCTGGCAGTCCTTCCAGGACACCGGCTGCTGCTCGAGGGCTTTGGCTCGGAGGCCATACGCCTCTCAGCGCTGGGAAGCGCAGGTTCAGTGGCATTTTCACTAATAATTGCAGTTCCCCTTGCGTTTGCTTTCAGCAACATCTACCCGATACTACAGAACTACCTCGGATTGCTCCTCCTGCTAATCTCCGTAAGCCTGATACTGAGCGAGAAAGGTGAATATACCATCAACCAGGGTTCCCTTGTAAAGTACAAGTACAAAGCCTACGCACTCATTCTCTTCGTTCTGACCGGATTCCTCGGCCTGTTCGCGTTCAGGATGGAAGCCTCAATGCACCCCCTGATCGACTTCGGCTCTCCATCAATACTCCTCCCGCTTCTCAGCGGACTTTTCGGTGCATCCCAGTTGCTCATCAGCCTGTTCTCAGGTTCCCACATCCCACCCCAGAAATATTCAAAGATCGAGCTGCCTGCAAAAAGAATAATCAGAGGAGTTATCACCGGCAGTGCAGCCGGCTCCATAGTGGCCTGGCTCCCGGGAATATCGTCATCCATTGCAGCAGTACTTGCAAGACTGTTCATCAAAAGCGATTTTGACAGGAAAAAGAACACACAAACTGAAGATGATGACGAACATGGATACGAATGCGATAATAAAAATGATTATCGTTATGAAGATGACGAGTTCTACATTGATGAGACCATGGAAAGCTCCAAAGAGTTCATCGTCTCGGTTTCCGGCGTCAACACAGCAAACGCAATCTTCGGCCTGTTCGCCCTCGCAGTGATAGGAAAAACAAGAAGTGGCGCAATGGTTGCCGTAGACGAGCTTCTGGAAGCCGCCAGCCTGAGCGCTCAGGACATCATCCTGTTCTTGCTGGTCATCGCCATCACAGCACTATTATCATACATCTCAACAATAGCCATCGGAAACAATATCCACAGGATGCTTGCAAAGCTCGATTATTCAATGATCTGCATCACAGTCCTTCTGGGCCTCGCACTGATGAGTCTGCTGTTCACCGGCTTCTTTGGTCTGCTCATCTTTGTGATCGCAATCCCTCTTGGCATGTCTGCGTCGTTCATGAAGATCAGGAAGTCGCATGCAATGGGAGTGATACTGTTGCCGGTGATCTTGTATTTTTTGTGATTTAATGAGTAACTATTGAGGTTCAGTGCGGATTTCACAATTGGCAGTGTGACAGAGTTGCCTTCAATGAGTGGTTTTTCGGAGAGAAGAGTAGACTAAATTTGTGGCATACAGTAGGCGTCACTTCGGATTATAAAAAGGAAAGTTCAGGAACCGTCACATGACGTCCCTGTAATACAAAATTGATGTGATTTAGCAGCTCACACACAACGGACAGCCAAAGTGCTTGTAAATCTTTTCTTCGTATTCGCGAGTAGATATATCAGGCCATTTATCTTCTGAAAAACCCGGTGCACTATCAAGCGTGGAGCTAGCAACATCCAGAATAAAACTGTGTTTTTCCCCTAATTTGAAAATTCCCCAGGGAATTCCAACGTATCCATCTCTACTTTTAAGCGACACAATGACGTATGGAATACAATTTTGCTCCAAGTCTATTATAAAGTCTACGAAATTCCCAATTTCTTTTCCTTCTGCATCCTTTATAGGATCTCTGGCTATGGTTTCTATAGATAACATCTTAGGTTTTGCCATACTCGAATTACCCCCATTTAACGAATTTAATAGGCATTTATCATGCCCGTAATAATTATTCAGGATTAAACTATTTAGTTATTATCATAATATGCAAAAGATAAGGAGTGGTTGACTATGGTAACTAAAGAAGACGTGATGGAAGTTCTTAAGAAATGCTACGATCCCGAGATCCCGATCAATATCGTGGACCTTGGGTTAGTGTACGATGTAGATGTTGAAGGCGACCGAGCCCATATCAAAATGACCTTGACAACGCCCGGCTGCCCGATGGCTGCAATGATCGTGGATAATGTCAGACAGAAGGTTGAATCGATTGACGGCATAAAGAAGGCAGAAGTCGAGTTGGTCTGGGATCCTCCATGGACACCTGATCGGATATCAAAAAAGTAAAAAACGACTGAGAATTTAATAGAAAAATATGACTTAGTTGCTCCATGATGTGATTTCCGGTAGTGTCATTTTCTTGAAGCAGATGCTCCGCCGTAGAAGCAGATGTCAGCAGTTGATTCCAGGAATTGATATTGTGGTTCGGGCTGTGCTTTTATTCCAATCACTAATATATTCCTTTTCGATTACCCCATGTGGAAATGTTTATATAGTTGTGTAATGTTTAGTGGTTTCAGCGAGTTCTTTAAGGGCTGTACCCCCACCCCCCATAACTAACTTTTTTGCCCTTTTAGAACTCACCTAAAACTTCTGTTTCTTCATAACTTTGTGCCCTTATTCCAATCATTGACATCTCAGTTCTGTTTTTTGTAAAACAAATCTGGATTTTCTTACTAATTAACGATTATTTCTTTTGGTTTCATTAATTAAAATAAAACACTGAGTAGTTTGCCTTGTTAATGACCAATTCTGGGTAGACACTTTTAAGTTTCCATCCAGTTTGTTCTTTGAATAATTCAATTTCCCGAGTTTCCAGAAGGTCCTGGCCTAATCCAGATCCATTCAATTCAGACTCATGGAAAGCTGAAAGGTTTGACTGTTCTATAACATGAATTCGTACAATTGAATGCTCACCAGCAATCACTTCAGTTTCATTGACAACTTTAAATAATCGATAATTAGCAGAAGTTTTACCATTAATTTTTAATTGATCCATGAATGCGTCAAGATCATGCTCGTTTTGATAATCTTCAGACATCAGATCATAGCATTCCTGATCCTTATTCATTGTTTGAAGATCAAAAAACTGTTTAACGACATCAGATGGTGTTTCTTCTGCAGTACTCACACATCCAGACATAATAACCATCGAAAATAGAAATAATACTAAAATAATTTTAGTCATGCTTTGGTTATTTTTAATATTGATATTAAAAGTTATCCAAAAAATGATCACTATCACTAAAACGCAGCAAATGGTCACAATTACACAAAATGTGGTCAAGGTATTGATATGTGTGAACAAATGATATAGTAGATCAAGGAGGAATAATATCATGACAGGGGCAAACATAAACAAACAAAACCTAATCGATGGTTCCATATGTGCAATTATAGTCATGTTCACAATATGGGCTGAATGGATGATCGTGCGTGTGTAAAGATGTGTCTTTCCAAAACTCACCTCAACCTTCTGTTTCCTAATAACTTTGCATCAATATTCCAATCATTAACATTCCATATCTGATTTTTTAAAATGCTCACATATAAATAAAAACTCAGACATCGAATATTGAGTTCTTTAAGAAACATTCCTCTTGATATACACGCCTGATGTACTATTCTTAAAGAGCACGGTGGTAGTATCCTGTTTTGCACGACTATTCTAAAGTAAAGACACTACCATACCACCAGTATGCTCGACACTCACGGAGTGCTCAACCATAAAAAGCATATATCTCAACCAATGATAAATAATGAAGAATAAACCATAAAGGAGTGAAATCTTTGAATTTTGGAGAGTTAGTCAAAGGAAAGGACATTGAAGCAGAAAGCGCAATGAAGGAAAAACATGTACCTACCATTGAGATCCTCAAAGGCCATGGAGGAACAGATGCTGACCTGATTCGGGTAATCGTAGGTAAAGAGACCGCACATCCAAATACCGTTGAGCACCACATTGCCTGGGTAGAGCTTTATGGCAAGAAAGATGGCGGCGAAGTCGTTAACCTCGGAAGAGTGAACTTCAGCCCGGGTAATACAAAACCTGACTGCTGGTTCAAGCTTGAGAACATTGGTGAATACAAGGCATTCTGTGCTCTTGGATATTGTAACATCCACGGTCTGTGGGAAAACTGCATTGAAGCATGATCGGGTTTAATCCCTGATCACCTTTTTTTCCTCAAATTTTCAGCTTCATTTAATTCATTCAACTTTAAGCGCATCCACAGGACATTTTTGAACACACTTCATGCAACTGATGCAGGCAGTGTCCCTGACAACATCCTTTTTTGAAACATCGATCCACATCGGACACACCCTGTCACATATACCACACGAATTACAGATCGAAGGGTCACGCCTGATCATCCTGATCTTAACAAGGTTTGTCAGCGAAGCAGCTGCACCTTCCTTACAGAAGTACCTGCATGCGGCCCGGTCCACGAAGAAGGACAGGAGTATCGAGACTACCATCACCACGATCAGGCCATCTGTTACCACCGATTCCATGATGATATCGTCAATGACCTAGAGCTCATGCAGCACCAGAGAAGTCAGCAGGAAGAGCAATACTACATAGCGGAAATATAGCAACGGCTTATGGATCCTTTTGGGGACCAGTTTGTTGTATCTTTTACCGAGGACCCTTTTCCCCATGGCACCAATGATATTCTGGAACATGCCCCTTGGGCACATCCATCCACAGTAGACCGGGCCGAATAGCAGAGCAACGGGAACAGACAGGAGAACAACATAGAATGTTGACTGCGAACCAAAATATATGAAGATAGCAAGGCCAACGAGCTGAAGGGACAGCCTGAACCTCTCCACCTTTTCGGTCTTTTGCAACCTTGATATGATATTTCCTGCCACTTTCAACAGCATTGCCCCCCAATGATCGTTAGGAATGTATCGAACAATATAATTGAAAACCACCTATTCGATATATAGTTTATTAAAGGTACAGGCAAATGTAGGATTGGGGTAATTGAAATGAGTACATTTACGAAGATTGTTGCATTAGCTACAATAATGATGGTCATAGCAGTATCAGGCTGCACGACCACTGATACTGAACCTGAACCAATACCGGATATAATTGAGAATGAAAACCAGAATACCTTCACGATCTCGACAAGCGCCTTTGACAACAACGCTGAGATTCCCTCACGATACACCTGTGACGGAGACAATATTAATCCGGAACTTGTACCCGGCATCCTGCCCGAGAATACCGAAAGCCTTGTGCTGATAGTCGATGATCCCGATGCTCCGGGGGGAACGTTCACCCACTGGGTAGTATGGAACATCGAGCCGGGATCGATCATCAACGAGGACGTCGTCCCGGGAGTACAGGGACTTAACGATTTTAAAGGAACAGATTATATCGGGCCATGCCCACCCTCAGGAACTCATCGTTACTTTTTCCGGGCATATGCTCTGGACACCATGATTGATCTTAATTCAGGTTCCACAAGAACAGCTCTGGAACAGGCAATGCAGGATCACATCATTGCAGAAGGAGAGTTGATGGGAACCTATTCCAAAAAGTAAAGAGGAAGAATAAAAGAATAGAAAGGGAAAGAGCAAAAAGGAGAAGAAGACGTGTTCATTCCAGCAGTTCAGTATCTTCATGTGAATAAGCCGGGGAGCAGCAACACAGGATCTTCAGGTCTTCACCCTCGGTATTTTCTATCTTGTGCCTGACACCCGGATCGATCAGAACGGTGTCACCGGCACTCACCCCGAAAACCTAATTCCCCAGGGTCATGAGACCGCTTCCAGTTGTTATATGATAGATCTCTTCTGACCCATGATGTCGGTGCTCAAGGGTCTTGCATCCCACAGGAACGGTTGCCTCTGCAAGGCTTTGACTGTTGCTGCCACCGATGTTCGGATGCATCAATTCACGGATTGTCGAGCCATCCTTTGTAGTGAATGGTTCGACCTGTGAGTATTCAGTTATCTTCATCCGTACTGAAGTTCTCGATCATTTCAAGCATTTTTTCCTTTATTTCCACAAAGGAAGCAATACTCTCGCTGCCTGCATCGATCGGGGACTTGCCTTCAAAATCAGCATTCATGAGATCCGGAGAGAACGGGATCTCGCCAAGAACCGGAATACCAAGCTCAGCAAGTTTTGGCTTAACATCAGCAGAGGTCCCCTTGTTGACAACCGCAGCAAGGTTCTTCACACCGATCCCGCCCGCAAGTTCCTTGATCCTTCCAGCGGTCTCAATGGAGCGCATTCCCGGTTCCACTACAATGATCATGAGATCGATACCACGGGTCGTTCCACGACCAAGGTGCTCAATTCCAGCTTCCATATCCATGATCAGTGCACTGGTATCCTTTAGCACCACATGGCGAAGCAATGCTCTCAAAAATGCAGATGCAGGACACATGCAACCGCTTCCTCCACGCTCCACTGTCCCCATTACCAGCATCTTAACGCCATCTGGGCCGACAACGCCGAACTTGTCCACGACATCATCCACTTTCGGGTTATACTTGAACATGCCACCAACCTCGCCGGCACGCTCGTCGATCATCTCCTTGTACTCCGTGAGCGGACGTGGTGGTTCGGCTATACCCAGTGAAGATGCAAGGTTCATATCCGAATCAGCATCAATGGCAAGTACCTCGTAACCGTCCCTGGCAAGCAGCCTTGCAAGAGTTCCGGACAGGGTGGTCTTGCCAACACCCCCTTTACCTGTAACTGCGATTTTTACCATTAATATAGACCTCATTGATATTCTATAATGTTACTGTATATCGTCTTTTTATCATCTTTTTTGTCAGTATATTGTATTAATGACATATAAGTGATATAATTATTTAAGCAGGTCTGAAATTTCAACATAACTATATATGTCACGTCAAAGATATTGTTGGAAAGATTTTCATGGATGAGCGTTCGAAGAAGATACAGCAGATACTGGTAATTATATTAGTTCTGAATCTGATAGTAGCTTTTGCAAAGATAATCTATGGTACAATTACAAATACTCTCAGCATGAAATCCGACGGTTATCATTCCCTTTTTGACGGGATATCAAACATCGTCGGGATCGTTGCCATCTTTGTTGCAGCCAAACCTCCTGATAGGACACATCCTTATGGACACCAGAAGTTCGAGACCCTTGCATCCATCGTCATTGCAGTACTGATAATCTTCGTCGGGTTCGAGATAATCCATAATTCAATTACAAGGTTCACATCGGACATACAACCCACCGTAACCGGCCTGAGCTTTATCGTCATGATAGGCACAATGGCTGTTAACCTGATGGTAACCGAATATGAAAGAAGAAAGGGTGAAAAACTTAACAGCGAGATACTGCTGGCCGATTCCATCCACACCAGAAGTGACATATTCGTTTCACTTTCAGTACTCGTGGCACTTGTAGCGATCGAAGCAGGATACCCAATAGTAGATCCTCTGATATCACTGATAATAGCAGCCGTAATTGTCAGGGCCGGCATCAAAATAATAATGGCAAGTTCCAACACATTGTGTGATGCAGCCCAGCTTGAAGAAGATGTGATCTGTTCACTGGCCTATGAGATAGATGGAGTTCGTGACTGCCACAAGATCAGGACCAGAGGATGTAAAGGCAACATACATATCGACCTTCATATCATGGTAGAACCTGACATGACCGTTTCCGAAGCTCATGCGATCTCACATCGGGTCATGGACCATCTTGAAGAAAAACTGGAAGGTGTAGCCGAAGTATTGGTTCACATCGACCCATTTAGGGAAAAAAAATAAAATAACATCAAATGGAATTGATCAACATGCCCGGAAATACCTTTGGACACTCGTTCAGGATCACAACCTGGGGAGAATCACATGGAAAAGCATTGGGAGTCGTGGTAGATGGAGTTCCGGCAGGACTTCCTCTTGAGCCGCAGATGATCCAGAAAGAACTGGACAGGCGACGCCCCGGACAGAGCCAGGTATCCACCCCGCGCTCTGAAGCAGACAGCGTTGAGATACTTTCAGGTATTTTCGAAGGCAAGACAACCGGCACACCAATTTCCATGATGGTATGGAACAAGGATGCCAGATCAAGTTCTTACGACAACATCAAAGACCTTGCAAGGCCGGGACATGCAGATTACCCATACATGAAAAAGTACGGTATCCGCGACTACCGTGGTGGCGGGCGTTCATCCGCTCGTGAGACCATTGGCAGAGTAGCCGCCGGTGCGATCGCAAAAGAGATACTTGCAAAATTCGGGATAGAGGTCATTGCCCACGTCATAGCACTTGGCACAGTAAATGCAAGACCAATGCCCCTGGATGCTATCAGGGAAAACCTGGAAAAGACACCTGTCAGATGTGCAGACCTGGAAGCCGCAGAGAAGATGCTCAAAGAGGTCGAAGCAGCAAGAGAAGAGCATGACAGCATAGGAGGAGTCGTTGAGATCATTACAACCGGCGTTCCGGCAGGCATCGGCGAACCGGTCTTTGACAAGCTGGATGCCGATATCGCAAAGGGCATGATGAGCATCGGTGCGGTCAAAGCTGTAGAGATCGGTGCAGGTTTTGAGGCATCCCGGATGAAAGGCAGCCAGATGAACGACCCTTTTGTCATGGAAGATGCAATGGTAGCAACCCGGACCAACAATGCAGGCGGAATACTCGGCGGATTGTCCACGGGAATGCCCATTATCTGCCGCACTACAGTCAAGCCAACCCCATCCATTTCACAACCGCAGCAAACCGTGGACATGAAAGAGATGAAGGATACTGAAATCAACATCAAAGGCCGCCACGACCCGACGATCCCACCAAGAATGGTCCCTGTGGCAGAAGCCATGATGGCACTGGTGATCGTTGACCACATGATCAGAAGTGGTCACATTCATCCAAATTCGCTTTTGAAGTGATCAAAAAAAATCAATCAATCAATCAATCAATCAATCAATCAATCAATCAATCAATCAATCAATCAATCAATCAATCAATCAAACCTTTGGCTGGTCCAAAGTTCACAAACAAGTAAAAAAGAAGAGATGATGCCACCGAAGATTGGTGGCATTACTTATTTTGATATAACTTTGATCTGACCTTAAATGGTCAGTTTTTCCATTCTTCCAACAGCTTCTTCGAGGCGGTCAGCGGACTGTGTAAGAGCAAATCTCACATAACCTTCTCCGTATTCACCGAAGCCGACACCTGGTGTTGCTACAATTCCTGCTTCCTCGAGCAAGAGCTTGGAGAATCCGATGGAATCATAACCATCCGGAACTGGTACCCACATGTAGAAAGTTGCCTTTGGTGCCTTTGCATCAAGACCAATGCCCCTTAAGCCTTTAAGAAGCACGTCTCGCCTTTCCTCATACATTGTGTTCATATCTGCAACGCACTGCTGTGAGCTTGAGAGAGCTGTGATACCTGCCCTCTGGATAGCATCGAATGCACCGGAATCGATGTTGGACTTTGCCTTTCCAAATCCTGTGATGAGGTCCTTGTTACCAACAGCGAATGCAAGTCTCCAGCCGGTCATGTTGTAGGTCTTGGACATGGAGTAAAGCTCCATTCCGACATCCATTGCACCATCTACGCTAAGGAAGCTTGGTGCCTTGTAATCATCATAGACCATCTCAGAGTAAGCATTGTCATGAACTACAACAACATCGTTCTCTTTAGCGAATTCCACGACCTCTTCAAAGAACTTGACATCAGCAGTTGCAGATGTTGGGTTGTTAGGGTAGTTCAGGAACATGAGCTTGGCCTTTGCAAGCTTGTCTGCAGGGATAGCTTCAAGGTCAGGAAGGAAGCCGTTCTCCTCAAGAAGAGGCATGATGTAGGGCTCCCCACCGGCGAACTGTGTTCCGATCTTGTAAACAGGATATGCTGGATCAGGGACAAGTGCCACATCGCCCGGGTTGATGAATGCAAGAGGAACGTGTGCAACACCTTCCTTTGAACCGATAAGTGTGAGGGTCTCTGTTGCAGCATCAAGTTCAAGACCGCGGGATTCCTTGCACCAGTCTGCTACTGCTTCCCTGAACTCCATCATGCCGGTGTAGGAAGGGTACCTATGGGTGCCAGGGTCCCTTACCGCTTCACACATGGCATCAACAATATGAGATGGGGTTGGCTGGTCCGGATCACCCACACCGAGGTCGATAACATCGACACCTTTTGCCTTCTGGGCTGCCTTTGCTTCATCGATTGTTGCAAATAAATAAGGAGGTAATGCGTTGATTCTGTCTGCGTACATATGTTCACCTTGGTTTAAATTAAAAAGATCTCTTAGGTATTGTAGCGCTTCTATTGCTACAAACCTATGTGAACTACTCGTCCTTACGGACGGAGCTTCCTGCTTCATTCTTTGAACCATCGTTCACAAGTCCACAGGCTCTTCCCCTCGTTCCGAGGGTGTCAAATGTTTAGTAAATTTTGATTTTGAAGTGCAAACTTCTTGACGTTAATTGCGGCATTGATGTCCCTATCATGTTTTGTACTACAATCCGGACATTCCCATTTTCGATCTGCAAGTGTCATTTCACCGTTATAGTGTCCACAAATATTGCATAATTTCGAAGATGGTTCAAACTGACCGATCTTTAACAATGTTTTCCCATACCACTGTGCTTTGTATTCAAGTTGTCGGAAAAACTCACTCCATGAAACATCACTGATCGATTGTGCAAGACAATGACTTTTCAGCATACCAGATACATCCAGAGATTCCACTGCTATTGCTTGGTTCTCGCTTACCAGTTTAGAAGAGGTCTTGTGCAGGAAATCTATCCTCTGGTTTCGTATCCTTTCATGAAGTTTTGCCACTTTTAGCTTTGCTTTGTCACAGTTCTGTGAGCCTTTTTGTTTTTTACTCAACCTTTTTTGCAGGACTTTCAATCTTTTAATGCTATTTTTGAGATGTTTGGGGTTGTCGATCTTTTTGCCGCTGGAGAGTGTAGCAAAATGGGTTACACCCACATCTATTCCCAATGTTGAATTATTATCAAATTTTTGTGTTTCAGGAAGTTCCTTTCCATCATCTACAAGGACACTGATATAGAACTTCCTCGTCTTTGTAAATGATACCGTTGCGGTTTTCAGTTTCCCTTCAAACTTCCTATGCAGTTTTGCCCTGATCGGTTGTTTTATCTTAGGGAGCTTGATCGTATTGTTCTCAAAATCCACGACATAGTGCTGTGGAATCTGGAACGATTGGAAAGGGACCTTCCTTGACTTGAATCTTGGAAATCCTTTCTTTTCCCTGAAAAATCGGGTGAAAGCGGATTCAAGGTTGATTAGTGTATTCAACAACGCTTGTGAATTAACTTCCTTGAGCCATGTGTTCTCTGGCTTCAGCTCATGAACAAGACAGCTCTGCAATTCGAACCTTGACAAATGCTTCTTATCAGTTTCGTATGCTTTGATCTTCTGTTCTAATGCCCAATTATATGTAAACCTACATGCACCGATATGTTTCAGAAGGATCTCTTTTTGAGATCCAGTAGGGTATAATCGATATTTGTAAGCTTTTAGCATTATTATGTCAATAGTTTTAACAATGTATATACATTTCGCATAAAAATTTAGGAGTGGTACGGCTTTCAGCCCCCAACTCACACAAGGGGATTTCTCGCCTTAGAATTAAAAATCATGGGTGACCGGAAAACAGGCCCACCTTCATTTATCATCCTTTTCCACAGTGTGCAGCTCATCACCTTTGTCACGTGAAATATCCCCATTCATAAACTCAGCAGACTCTGGAAGTACTAATTCAAAACCTGCTGTCTGATCTATATATATAGTACCATTCCGGATCACATACTCAAGTACATGACCGCCTTTTTCCCTGCCAGTGTCAATGAAATGGAAATGGTAACCCGGCACATTTATGCCTTCAACATAGTAAGGCAGCCAGAAACCTACAATACTGCCCTCAACGTCCTCAAGCTCAAACACAGCCTGCTCATCAGCGATCACATCGACCAGCAGAGGATATGGCTCTTCCTGAACAGGGACACTGCGTACTTTCATATGCTCAAACGTACCGTCAATTCGTATAGCGTACATCAAGTTCTTTGAAGGAAGCAATTCCCATATCAATAAAGCAACTTCAGAGGAGTGGGATGGTTCTTTCAATACAATGGACTCATCCGTCTCAAAATCAGTTACAGCGGCAAAGGGCGTAGTGACGGTATCGTCCACAGAATAGGCATATCCATCGGTTTTCATCTGGTAGACCTCACCATCAATAACGATCATCTCGCCATCTAAAGCATCGAATGTCCCAAGACCAAGATCTCCTTGCTCTTTCAGTTCACCCATGCTCAACTGCCCATCATACAAACCCTCAAGCAAGGCATCAATGGTCGATACCTGATACAGGACATCATTCTGCAACTCGCTTTGCGTAACATCCGGCATGTCCGGAGAATCATCAACACAACCGGATAGTGTCAATATTCCAGAAACGATCAATAAACAGATAAATAATTGAAATTCTTTTTTCATTTTCTACCTCATTCATTATAACATAATTAATATGTTTATAAATAATTAATCAAATGGTACTAGTTATTTGGATCTTGAAGCCTGGAAAATAAACGTGAAACATATGAAAGCGCATCTAAAAAATAATGTACGTTCCTAATAAAAGAGGCTTGCAATATCAAAAACAGTCATAAATACCAAATTTGGGGTATGGCAAAATTATTGAATGAAATGTGAACAATTCGTTTTGAAGGCGGAATACATATATAAGTAATATGTTTTAACTATAAAGTGAAAATATGAAATTGGTTTTTTTTGGTATAATGCCAAAAATGTGTAAAAAAGGAAAAGCCGAAACTAAAACCGCTGCAAGATGGATAGCATGAACAGAAATATTAAACTCATATTGAGCCTCTTCACTTTACTGATGGCAGTATTCATATCCGGTTGCATTGACCAGACAGAAGAGAACACCAATCAGGATGAAAGTATCGTTGTTGCGGTAAGCATACTGCCACAACAGGAATTTGTAGAAAAAATAGCTGGCGACAGAGTTAATGTCGTTGTCCTGATACCGCCCGGAGCAAGTCCTGCCACTCATGAACCAACAGCCGGTCAACTGAGGGATGTAGCAGATGCAAAAGCATATTTTACAGTGGGATCAGGATTGCCTTTTGAGAACGTCTGGCTTGAGAAGATAGAAACGGTAAATGAAGACATGCTGATAGTGGATTGCTCAGAAGGAATCACGATAATTGAAATGCATGAAGAAGAGCATGAAGGTGAAGAAGAAGCTGGTCACGACCATGGAGGAATTGATCCTCATATCTGGACATCTCCAATGAATGCTAAGATCATGGTCGAGAACACATACCTTGGCCTTATCGAGATCGATCCGGATAACAGCGAGCTCTACTTACAGAACAAAGAGGCTTACCTGAAAGAGCTGGACGAAGCTGATGCCAGAATTAGAGCCACTCTTGGTGAAGAAGGCGGCAGTTTCATGACATACCATCCTTCCTGGAACTATTTTGCAACTGAATACGGACTCGATATGATAACTATCGAGGAAGAAGGAAAGGAACCAAGCCCAGCGGATATGCAAAGACTTATTGATGAAGCCGAAGAGAAAAATATCAAAGTGATATTCGTACAGGCACAGTTCAGCACACAGAGTGCTGAAGCGATCGCATCTGCAATTGATGGTGAAGTGGTAACTGTGGACCCCCTTGCAAAAGAGTACATCGACAATCTTGACATTATCACCGAAGCATTTTCACAGGGCATTACAAAAGAATGAGGGATTGAATGGCAGAAGTGATCAGTCTTAAGGATGTATGGGTAAAATATGACAAACTCACCGTACTGGAAGATGTGAACCTGACAGTTAACGAAGGGGACTTCCTGGGAATCATAGGACCTAACGGCGGTGGGAAGAGTACCTTATTAAAGGTCATCCTCGGATTGATAAAACCACAAAAAGGAGAAGTGAAAGTTCTCGGAAAAAGTCCGGAGAAGGCACATCAGGTAATAGGATATGTGCCACAGTACGGGCCCTCGAACATTGATTTCCCCATCAGTGTATGGGAAGTTGTGCTTATGGGACGCCTGGGAACAAAAGGATTGTTCCAGCATTACACTGATGAGGACCGTGAAGCAACATATAAGGCACTCGAAATTGTTGATATGCTCGAGTTTCGTGACAGGCAGATAGGAGAACTTTCAGGCGGTCAGCGCCAGAGGGTCTTCATTGCACGTTCTCTCGTAAGCGACCCAAAGGTCCTCCTTTTAGATGAACCGGTAACGGGTATTGATACCCGGATGCAGAAAGAGTTCTACGAACTTCTGGGGAAGCTTAAGTCAAAGGTGACCATTATCATGGTATCCCACGACCTGAGCGCAGTATCAGTCCTTGTTGACAAGATCGCCTGCATTAACGGTAAACTATACTACCACGGCTCAAAGGAGCTGAACCCTGAAGATATAGAAGAGTCATACGGATGTCCTGTGGAGCTTATTGCACATGGTGTCCCGCACAGGGTATTACATGAACATTGAGAGGAACTTCAATGATAGAGCTTTTACAATACGAGTTCATGACAAATGCCCTTGTTGCAGGATTACTGGCAAGTATCGCATGTGGCATAATCGGTGTTTATGTTGTAGTAAAGAAGATCGTCTTCATCAGTGGTGGTATTGCACATGCTTCCTTTGGAGGCATTGGTATCAGTTACTTCCTCGGGATCAACCCGATGTTCGGAGTTCTCCCTTTCGGCCTGTTCTCAGCCCTGACAATGGGAACTATCAGTAAAAGATCGGATGTTCCGGAAGACACCATCATTGGAATTCTCTGGTCCCTTGGAATGGCAATTGGAATTATATTCATCGGATGGACACCCGGGTATGCCCCTGACCTTATGACATACCTGTTCGGGAACATATTGACCGTGCCCGGTTCGGATATCTACCTGATGCTGGCACTCGATGCAGTGATCATAGGGACTGTATACGTACTTTACAAAGAGTTCATGGCACTGTGCTATGATGAGGAATTCTCCAAAGTATCAGGAGTTCCTACAGAAAAGTTATACCTCCTACTACTATGCCTTATTGCACTGACAGTCGTAGTGATGATACGCGTGGTCGGACTGATACTTGTAATAGCCCTTCTTACAATTCCTGCAGCATTGAGCCGTCAGTACACCAGCAACATGAAGATCATGATGTACCTCTCCATACTGTTCGGTGCTATATTCACCGTAACCGGACTGATACTATCATACTATTTTGATATCGCATCCGGAGCTACCATAATTATTGTAATGGCTACTGCATACCTTTTAAATATAGTATTACAGAAATGGAAAAGTGCTTCAGGGAATCGAGTTGATAGCTGAGACCAATATCAAAAGATATAATGACCAGCAATATCGAA
The DNA here is from genome assembly GCF_900774285.1 of Methanococcoides sp. NM1. NCBI lineage: Archaea > Methanobacteriati > Methanobacteriota > Methanomicrobia > Methanosarcinales > Methanosarcinaceae > Methanococcoides > Methanococcoides sp. NM1. The sequence continues at coordinate 201,621 of NZ_CAAGTW010000003.1, read as the reverse complement.
CATGGAGATAGATGAGCTTGTGAATATTGTCGATACCTTCGCAGCAGATGTGTTCAAGCTTTATGGAATTGAGATCGAAAAGCTTGAAGCACATCATTCCACAGGCATTTACACCATTATTAAGATGGTTACTTACAATTACAGCATGTTCCTAACAAATTATTAGTTTCGGAGTAACTCTTTTTTTGCATAATATGCATCTAATTTGACAAATTCATGTGATTTGAAATATAAACAGATGTGACAGAATTAAGTGCAATAATGCGAGAATCTGGCATAAAAATGCAAAAATATAAAAACAGTTCAGAAACGTTAATATCGCATTATCCGCTTTTAAAGAATGGAGTCACATGAATTGGATGCAGATCCCGTTAAGATCTAAACTTGTTCTTGCTGCTGTTACAGGAGTTCTTCTTGTAATGGTACTGACAACTACTATCACGATAACAACTCAGATCTCAGTGCAGGAAGAGCTTGCCCACCAGCAAGCTTTTGAGATCACAAAGAGCAACGCGAACAAGTTCGATGGAGATATGCGTTCCGACCTTGCGATCGCCCGCTCTATCAGCTCCACATTGAGTGAATATGATTCATCTGACAGGGATGAGATAAACAGGGTCCTATTTGCGATCCTGGAAGACAATCCACATCTTTTGGGAACGTATGTATCCTATGAGCCAAATGCTTTTGATGGCAAGGATAACGAATTTGCAAACGTTGAAGGTTACGACAGCACCGGCAGATTCGCACCATACTGGCACAGGATCAATGAAAATATTGAAAAGGATTATTTGCAGGATTGCGAAAATTATGATTACTACCTTTATCCAAAGGTCTTCAAAGAAGATATGATCACCGACCCATATTTCTACGATGGCATATTCATGGTCAGCTATGCTTCACCGATCATAAGAGACGGAGAATTCATAGGTGTCGGAGGAGTTGATGTCTCGTTGGACTATATGGATGAGATTGTAAGCCAGATCACAGCATTCGATACAGGATATGCCATCATGACCGGCAGTTCCGGACTGATACTTTCCCAACCTTATAACAAGGACTGGATCGGAAATAAGACGATCTATGATTATGGGAATGATGAATTCTCCAAAGCTGCAGAGGATATCAAACATAAGAAAAGTGGTTATGTCAATACGATAGACCCGGACACAGGGAAAGAGGTCGTCGTGTTCTACGAACCTATCGAGTCAAAGAACTATGGATTCTTCCTCGTAATACCAAAAGAGGAAATGCTTGAAGGTACTTTTGCATTAAGGGATAAGCTGATCGCGATCGGCATCCTTTCAATATTCTTTACCAGTATTGCAGCATACCTTACCTCACGAACTGTAACTGGATCCATAGACGATATTGTAAACGATTTCAAGGAAATGGCTGATTCTATAGCTGATGGAGAATTGAACACAAGGGCAAACACGGCTATCGATGAAGATTTTAAAAAGATACCGGAAGGTCTCAACAACATCCTTGACGGAGTGGTACTTCCCGTACATGAAACTACCAGAGTTGCAGTTGAACTTTCGAAAGGTCATTTCGATGTCCGATTCGAAGGTGACACCGAAGGTGAATTCAAGCAACTTGCCCAATCGATCAATTATTTTGCCAAACTTTTGGATATCATCATTACTGAGTCCAATGAAGTTCTTGAAGCAATGGAAAAAGAGGACTTTTCCCGAAGGGTTCATTTCCATGGCCATGGTGATCTGAAATTACTTACAGAAGGTATCGAACAGACACGCCTGTCACTACAGCAGGCAAGCATCGATCGCCAGAAAGCAGAACAGGAACTTAAAGAATATGCCAGGAAGCTGGAGCAGTCCAATGAACTTAAAGACATGTTCACCGATATTATGCGCCACGATCTGTTAAACCCTGCAAGTGTTATAAAAGGATTTACTGAACTGCTTCTTATGACCGAGGAGGATGAGCAGACAAAGCTGTTCCTTGAAAGGATCCTGAAGAACAACAATAATCTCATTGAAATGATCCACTCTGCTGCAGAGTTTGCCAAAGTGGAAAGCTCCGATGAGCTCGAACTTAAGATCCAGGATATTACCACGATCATCGAGCATTCAATGGAGATACTGACCACACAGGCCAGTAACAAGGAAATAGTCATCGAGTTCAATGAAAGAGAGCCACATTATGTACTGGCCAACCCGATCATTGAAACTGTGTTCACTAACCTGATCTCAAATGCGATCAAGTACAGTCCTGAAAAAAGCGAAGTGATCATCGAGATAAAGGAAGGCAGTGATTTCGCAGAAATTACGATCACTGACTTTGGCGAGGGCATTAAGGATGAACATAAAACAACTGTATTTGACCGCTTCAAGAGGGTGAACAAAACAGGAGTGAAGGGCTCAGGACTTGGGCTTGCCATCGTCAAGAGGACCATTGAGCTCCATGAAGGAGATGTTGGTGTGAGGGACAATCCTTCCGGAAAAGGTTCTGTCTTCTTTGTGAAGTTAAAGAGATACACCGATGAGCTCAAAGACCAAACTGCCAAAACTTATTAATTCGAGCAGGATCAATTTAATTATGGGATTAGTTGTAGCTATTCAAGCGGAGCTCCACATAATGTGATCATTCCCTATACGATGATCGATGTCCTGTACCCACTAGCAGTAGCTTCAACAAGTAACCGACTATGTGCGGGGAGATGTTATGAAAGGTTTGCCAGACAAACTGCTCAACAACCTGTGTAAAGGAATATGGGCTGTTGATATCAACAATAAATTCATCTATTTCAATGAAGGAATGGAAGAAATAATTGGCCTTTCGCGAGATAAGATCATTGGAAAAGACCTTAAATACTTCATGGAGCTGGCACACCTCAGTGTAGGGGATGAAGGACATTTCAGGGAACTGGCACTTCGTGTAAAAGACACGCTGAAACCTTCCCGTTACCACTCATTACAATTTCTGACACCCGAAGGGAAGCTTAGTATTCAGAGCGGGCATATTTTCCCGATGATAAACGGAGATGACAAGTACTCCGGAATAATATGTACTGTGGAAAGCTTTTCAGAGCAGAAGATACGCGAAAAGACCTTCAAGGATATGTTAAGTTCAAAGAAAAAACTTGAAGATATCTACAAGAACAGTCCCGTGGTCGCATTCCTCTGGACAGCAGAAAAGGACTGGCCGGTAGAGTTCGTTTCAGATAACATATCCCAGTTCGGATACACAACTGAGGATTTCACATCCGGAAAACTGATATATGGAGATATAATCCATCCGGATGACCTTGATTTTGTGCGCAATGACGTAACACAGCTTGAAGTTGAAGGAAGGCAGTTCTTTTCTAAGGAATATAGAATACTGACAAAGTCCGGCGAGGTTAGGTGGGTAGCTGAAAGATCATTACTTGGATTTGATGAGGATAATAAGCCATCCTATTATCAGGGTATAATGATAGACATTACCGAACGTAAACTCGCCGAGGAAGCCCTTCTTAAAAGCGAGAAAAAATACAGGTTCATTTTCGAGAACTCACCCCTTGGAATATTTAATTTCGACGAAAATGCAATCATAACCCATTGTAATGACAATATTGCAAAGATCATGGGCGTGCCAAAGGACAAGATCGTTGGCATGAACATGCTAAGCGACATCGATGACAGGGAGATGAAAGAAGCTGTCAAGGCGATCTTCTCGATAAAGTCCGGGCATTACGAGGGAAAATACAGCCACCCGTTAAGCGATAAGATCACACCCCTAAAAGCTGATTACAGCCCGAACATCTCGGATGATGGAAAACTTCTGGGTGGTATCGGGATCGTTGAGGATATCACAGCCCGCATAGAAGCAGAAGAAGCACTGAAGAAGTATGCAGAGGAACTTGCAGCTGCCAATGAGGAACTCAAGACCCTCGACAGGATGAAGGACCAGTTCCTGTCCAACGTGAGCCATGAGCTGAAAACGCCCCTTACATCGATCAAAGGTTATACCGAACTTATCTCGGAAGAATCCCTGGGACCACTGACCGATAAGCAGAAAGAGGTGGAAACCACCGTACTTCGAAATGCTGAAAGACTGAAGAGACTTGTGGAGTCCCTGTTATTCATAAGCAGGGTGCAGTCCGGCAATGTGAAATACCTGTTCGAGCCAACCTCCATTGCAGAGATCATCGACATGACACTCCTTGACCTTAAGATACAGATAGAACAGAAAATGCTCAATGTGGAGAGGAAGATCCCGGACAAACTTCCGTTGATAAACGGCGATAAGGACAAGCTCACAGATATGTTCACTAACATCGTGGACAATTCCATCAAATTTACGCCAGAAGGCGGAACGCTTACCTTCACTGTTGAAGAGGAGGATGGATACCTCCATATCGTCCTGAAGGATACGGGTATCGGTATCCCGCCAGACCTTATTCCAATGCTCTTCCAGCGCTTCTATCAGATAGATGCTACCAGAACACGCAAATATGGCGGTACCGGTCTGGGCTTATATATCTGTAAGGAGATCATCACAGCTCACAACGGCACGATCCGGGCAGAAAGCGAAGGAGAGAACAAGGGAACAGAGATCCACATCCAGCTTCCTAAATTACTAGCATTACACGCCTCATGATTCTGCTTTTCCTTTTTTTATTTATTCTCCATTTTTCTGTATTTTCATCAATGAACGTCGGGATGTATAAGGGAAACCGATTCGTTTTTAAGTCTTTGTGGCATACCACGCTACATAACCTGACAAATTTATAGATATTAGATCATCCCGAGGTATTTAATGAGCGATATTTTAAGAAGAGGGCGACTGGCGTCCGTCCCTGATGAAGAGATCATAGAGTACACCTCATCAATGAGCGCTGACAAGTGGATATTCAATTCGGATATCCTCGTAGACCTTGCACACACGGTCATGCTCAAAGAGAGAAATGTGATAAGGGCAGAGGACTGCCAGAAGATACTTGAAGGGCTCCTGAAGATCAGAGAGGAAGGCATCGAGAAGCTCGACCACACTTATGAGGATATTCACATCTCACTTGAATCAAGGCTTATTGACATGGTAGGCGAAGATGTCGGCGGACGTATGCATTCCGGAAGGTCACGCAACGACGAGGTCGCTACCTGCATCAGGCTTACGCTCAGGGATGAACTGTTATTGATCATGGAAGACCTGATCGGACTGCGCAACACGTTGATAGATGTAGCTTCGGAAAATGTTGACACACTCATGCCAGGATTCACACACCTGCAGCATGCACAACCAACCACGCTGGCACACCACCTGACAGCACATGCAAATGCCATCGGTCGTGACTTCGAGCGTACAAGGGACTGCTACTCACGTGTGAACATGAGCCCGCTTGGTGCTGCTGCTTTTGCATCCACAGGTTTTGATCTTGACAGGCAAAGGACAAGAACACTCCTCGGTTTTGACGGAATTGTTGAGAACTCCATGGATGCCGTAAGCTCAAGGGATTTCCTGATAGAGACAGCATCGGTGTTCGCAAATCTCATGATAAACCTGAGCAAGATGGCCGAGGAGCTCGTTATCTGGTCCACATCCGAATTCGCGTTCATTGAACTGGATGACAGGTATGCTTCCACTTCATCCATCATGCCGCAGAAAAAGAACCCCGACACTGCCGAACTGCTGAGAGGAAAGAGCGGCGTTGCCATCGGTTCACTGATGTCGCTGATATCCATCTGCAAGGGATTGCCGTTAAGCTATAACCGTGACCTTCAGGAAGCAACACCGAACATCTGGCGCTCCCTCAGGACAACAAGGGCATCTGTCAGGATCATGAGCGGAATGATAGCAACGATGAAGATCAACAAGGAGAACATGGCAGGTCTGGCAACAGCAGGCTTTACAACTGCAACCGAGCTTGCAGATACCATGGTGCGTGTCTGTGACATCCCGTTCAGGACAGCACATCAGATAGTTGGCGTGCTTGCACGCGGAAATGGCGAACCGACACTTGGTGAGATCGATGCGGTCGCCCACAATGTCATCGGGGAGAGCTTAAGCGGAAGAGGACTTACCGAGGAGATGGTCAACGAGGCACTTGACCCCATACTGAATGTCAGGAAGCGAACTGTGACCGGCGGACCATCACCGGACACCATGCAGCAGTTGATCAGCAATTGCAAGACAAGATCAACAGAGGATGAGAACAGCCTCAGGGAACTGAAGGCAAATGTTGACAGTGCTATGGAAACATTGTTCAGTGTCGTGGATGACTGCATGAGTGCCTGAGAAATGGCTGAAAATAACGAACGATCATATTGATGAGGGATGATGATGGAATTTGAACTTGGTGACAGGATAAGGATAGAGAAGGACGGAAATGTTTACGAAGGCATTGTGATGCCAACCACGACCGATCATGTTGTGTTCAAGATGGTCAGTGGCTACAATGCAGGTATTGACCCTGAAGGTGCAACGATAACGTTACTTGAGAAAGCACAACCTAAAGCATCAGCGAAGAAAGCGAAAGCTGAAAAAGCCAAACCATCGAAGAAGCTCCCGAAGGTAACCATCCTCTCCACCGGCGGCACCATTGCCAGTAAAGTGGACTACCGCACAGGCGCTGTCACCGCACAGTTCTCTGCTGACGATATCGTGGATGCTATCCCGGAGATCACAGAGATCGCAAACATCAGCGGAAGGGTTGTGTACAACATACTGTCCGAGAACATGAAGACCGAATACTGGACCGAACTTGCCCGCGCTGTCGCCGAAGAGATCGAGAATGGAGCAGACGGTATCATCGTTGCCCACGGAACAGACACCATGATGTACTCCGCAGCAGCCCTGTCATTCATGCTCAAAACCCCGGTACCAATAGTCTTCGTGGGTTCCCAGCGCAGTGCTGACAGGCCCAGCAGTGATAATGCCATGAACGCTATCTGTGCCACAAAGGTCGCGGTCAGTGACATTGCCGAAGTATGCGTGGTCATGCACGATACCACCTGCGACGACAGGTGTGCCATCCATTATGGCACAAAGGTCAGGAAGATGCACACATCCAGAAGGGACGCCTTCCAGTCCATCAATTCCAACCCCATCGGCTATGTGGACTATTCCACAAAGAAGATCGAGACGAGACAGCCATACACCAAGCGTGGCACCCATGAACTGGAAGTTAAAGCCACCCTTGAACCAAAATGCGCCCTGGTAAAATTCGTACCCGGTGCCGACCCGGACATTCTCTCATACTACATCGACTCCGGCTACAAAGGCATCGTCATCGAAGGAACCGGACTGGGACATGTTTCCACCGACTGGATCCCAAATATCAGGCGTGCCACAGAAGCAGGCATCCCGGTGGTCATGACATCACAGTGTCTCAACGGACGTGTCTGTGACCGCGTCTACGACACAGGAAGGGATATCCAGAAAGCCGGTGCAATAGAAGGCGAAGATATGCTGCCCGAGGTTGCTCTGGTGAAGCTTATGTGGGCACTTGGGCAGGGCAGGAATGCGAGCGAGATCGCTGCGGTTATGAGTACAAGTGTTGAAAAAGAGATAACGGAATGTACGTTGAAGTGAGGGAATTGATTCAACTTGTTTTTTAATCAAAATTGAATTTTAAAAGAGTATATTTGGTGCAGTCATGCACCATCCTTTTCTTAATTTTAGAATATTCGACTGTGGTGCTACATCGGGAGCTCACATCCCAAGTGCGTACGCTGCAAGAACAGCAGCAATAACTGCACCTGTTGCAACCATCAGGATCTCAGCTATGACAGGAGATACTGCATTTTCGTTATTAATTATCTTAAACATTTTAGATTCTCCAATATGTGTACAATGTGTAATTCCCATTTAAATATTGGTATGTCCTCAGAACTTAATAATTCATTTCTAATTATCATTAGATGTAATCTAAGAACAAATCGTGTAAGTTATAAATCCAGACATATGATTGGGCAAAAATAGAAATTATTGCATTTATTAGACATCAGATTATGAATCTCAAAAAACCGACCCGACGGTATGGGGTAGAGGTATATTCATTCAAGCAGAGCACAAGAGCTAATCAATAAATCGATGAAAGCATGTTGTTGCGATAATCAAAATGGACTGTCGCTGGAGTTAAAGAAAAAAGAATGGTGCGATTAAGCACCATGGTTATTGAACTTAGAGCCTGACATCAAGGTCAGCAATCAACTGTTGGCTGGATATATCGATAAGTTTGATAGAATCACCATTCTCCACAGTTGCGGTGATAAAGACAGACGTACCTGCAGTCAGGTTACCTGTCCTATCAGCTATTCGGTCACCATCAACAGTGATGTAGGTATTGTTCCATAGAATCTCATCTCCACCCTGATGTTCCAGTGTGAAACCGTCAGTTGATACATTGCTCAGTCTTACACTTGACTGTGGTGCCATCTCGGATGGTCCCATTCCAAACACGAATGCTGCAATAACAGCAGCAAGAATCACAGTGATTGCGACCATCAGGATTACACCGATGACCGGAGACACTGCGTCTTCATTTCGATTCATTTTAAACAAATTATATTCCTCCACTTTTATATAGGTTAGGTTTAATTAATACTTTTCTGTTGCTTCTTCTGTACTACTTTCTCTAGCTTGTGAGTCCACATTTCATCACTCATTTCAGTGTACTCACACTCAAGATAGTGCTGAACCGCTGTACTCAGGGCATCCTTTGTAGAGGGTTCTTTGGTCTTTTTCTTAAGTTCTTCAAGCTGGTCCTGAGTAAGTACAGTTTGTGCATGTACTATTTTCATGAGACCTTCTCCTGATAAGAACATCATGTGAACATACACACAACCAGTCTCATCATAATAATAATTATTATAATAATTGGTATAAAACCATTTCGCCAAAAATATCAGACAAATATAATCCTATTAAGAGATATGAGGAATGAAATATAATAACTATTGCATACTGTTAAAACTGATCAATGGCCATGATCAATGTTTAAGGAACAAAATCAAGAGCAAGCTCAGGTTATAAAGAGAATTGCAAAGAACTGAAGTACAACAAATAAAAAATAAAAACTCCTTTTGAAAGGAGCTTTTGAACTGTATAGAATGACTTATGTGATGATCTTGTCGAGCTGGCCGGACTCGATGGCGCGGCGGACCTCGAGTGCCACACGCCTTCCGGTGCTCATTGGCTTGCGCCAGAGAGTGTTGCCGTATGGGTGACCTACGGACATGTGGACGTTGGTACCGCCACCTACCCTTGGGGCAACATCATATATGTAGAAGTTCAGGTCCTTGTCAATGCAGGTCTGGAGACAGAACGGACCGATAACTCCGGGGTCGTAGTATTCCTTGGATGCTTTTATGTATGCCTCTGCGAGCTTGAAGACTTCCTCAAGGAGAGACTCGCGAAGTGTTGCGGAATTGTGTCCACAGACGGTGTACTCCGGAGTAAGCTGGTGCTCTGCAAGGGTCATCTGCTGTGGCGCAGGAAGCCTGACATGACCGTCAAGGCTTGTCTCGAACCTCCAGTCGATACCGAGCAGCTCGGTCTTGTTCATCTCTTCCTCTATCGGAGAGTAGAACAGGTCGAAGTTGAACACAGGACCAATGATGTAACGCTCGATCCTTGCATCCTTGAGAGCTTCCCTTGTGATGACGCCCTGTTTGATCAGGGACTCGGACTTCTCCACATATTCGCTGTAGGTTCCTGCTGTGAAGAAACCGCGCTCGAGCTTTTTGACTGCGTGAGGGAGCTTTACCATTACGAGCTCATCGATATCTTCCGGATCGTTGATACGTTCAGGGAAGGGGAGACCTGCCTTTTCCAGAAGCCAGTAGTAGTCCTGGTCAAGTCCTCTTTCCTCACTGCGGAGCATGTTCCTGCTACCGACCATAGGGACACGGAAATCGTTCTCGACCGCATCGATGTCGCAGTATGAGGTGAAAGACCTGTTAGGAACGAAAAGAATGTTGTCGTCCACGAGCTTCTGCTGGTTCTCAGGACGCAGGATCTCATCGAACCTGTCATAGACAGCATAGTCATCAACGATACCGCGTACAACATTGTTATCAGCATCCCTCTTGGACTTGAAATACTCAGTATATGTCTTCTCACGTCCGGACTGGCATATCGCGAAGGTCTCGAAACCTTCCTCGATGGCACCGTCATAAACATCCAGCCCTGAATGGGAAGCAACCGCTCCGATCTTGATATTATCAGTATAATAGCTTTCAGCAATCTCAATAATCTCTTTCCTGTCGATCATCCTTTGTTCTCCGGGTTTTTGTGATACAATAGTTAAGTGGTTATAAAAGACTTATTATCGCATATCAGATAAATTCCTGCATTGAAATGACAAAGCAATAACAGAAAAACAATAACAAAAAATGATCACTCACAATGTGATCAGATGGTGCCTGTGAACAGACCGATCACCACCGGCGTTATAAATGTCTCAATTCCTGCTGCCAGCAAAAGCATAGGCGCAATAAAACGGAAGAACACACTTAGCCCCTGCTTAAATTCACCTTTAATATCAACATACCTGCCTGCCATGGCGTTCAGGACATTAAGCCCCATCCGCAGACCCATGGCTGCAGAGATCAGGATCATCGGAAGCTCAATGATGCCATGAGGCAGGATACCCAGGAATATGTAGGTGAACCCGTTCTCCTGAGATTCAAGGTAGGTCACAACACCAAGGATATAACCATTGGAGATCACGAACAACAGGGGAATAAGACCAAATCCCAGCCCCAGGACAAAAGCCATCAGGCTCTTAATGGCATTGTTGAAGAAAATGAACAGCATGATCTCTATCGGCGTCATGTTCATGATGAGTTCAATAAGATCTTCCAGACCCTCCAGCGCAATATCAGAAGATGCCGGATTCAATGCCGTGTAGAAATAGCCGGCAATACCGGATAGTACGAACAGCACAACAACTGCTGAGATCTCAGGCATCAATCCGGAAATGTAGTTGCGTACGTTGCACAAACCTCTTGTACCGATCTGTTCATCCTCAAAGGTCAAATTATCAACATCTTCCACTGCAGCATCATCCATCGCAGTCTCATCAATTGCAGTCTCATCAATTGCAGTATCATCCATTGCTATCAGATCCCAAGAGCCATACGGATAGTGTTCCTGCATGCAGGAGACAGGCCCAGTATTATGATCACCATCTTTACAAATGTCCTCAGATTCCTTGACTCTTCATCTGCCGTGAACTGTGTGTCCAGAATATAGATCACCGGCAGGAATATGGCCAGTTTCAGAGGATACATCACCAACGCTGTGCCTGTCAGATCAATAAGATAGGCAGGTACGACATGTTTCTCATAATAACCAAGGGTATCAACTCCGATAAAGGTTGAGGATGCATCCAAGAGATGTGCCCAGATGATCATCAGGTTGAGGTGGTCATTTATGTAAGGCCAGCCGACCTTTTCCAGCAGGAAATACATTGCACCTGCAAACAGTGTCCCGGAAGAAAGTATTGCAATAAGGCTGAAAGGACGCTCTATATCCTCCACAACAAGAAGGGCTATTATGTTCAGTGCGAACCAGCCGAGTCCCAGTAATGCAAAGGACCTGTTCCAGTCAGTGATCCTGCCTGATGAATAAAGCCATCTTGAAAAAAGAAGGCATACGACAGTAGCAATGAACACAACGAAATAGATGTTCGGGGTAATGAACAGGTAACTAAGAGGTGGTTCAAATATACCGGCATCCTCCATGACCCTCAGGGAAGAACCTGCGAGAATAAAAGGAATGATAGAGAACACAAATCTTTCATCCACCTTAACGTTCCATTTATCGAGCAACTTTGCCACTGCAAATACACAGATCCCCAGTATCAGTGCCCATGTAAGGGTATTTACAGGATTATATCCACTATCCTGAAAAATGGGATCGAGATAGTACTCGTTAACAAATTGCATAATTTTATCTACGAACGGACACATTGATTATCACTTGACAGAGCTATAGGAACAACCTAATAGCACTAATACTTATTAATATATGGTGTCGAAAATACCAGGAAACCATACACATATGGACGTGACGCAGGATATGAACGCACAGAAGAAATGGATGCAACTCCCAAGGGATGTCGTGGTCGGACATGGCGTCATCGATGATGTCAAGGATGTCTGCGCAGACCTGAAACTTGTTGACAATGCATTGATAGTCACAGGCAAGAGCACAAGAAAGATAGCCGGCGACATTGTCCATGATTCATTGGTGGACAGCGGACAGAACGTGGAAATGATCGTTTCCGAATCTGCTTCCATAAAAGAGGTTGACAGGGTAAGAAGACAGGCAATCGATTCAGGCGTGAAATACCTGCTTGGAGTCGGCAGTGGCAAATCCATAGATGTTGCAAAACTTGCAGCAACCGAGATCGAAGTACCATTCATAAGTGTGCCAACAGCTGCATCACATGATGGCATCGTCTCATCCAGAGCGTCCATAAAAGATGGCACAAAAACAGCATCGATCCAGGCAAATGCACCCATGGCGGTGGTTGCTGATACAGAGATCATTGCAAATGCCCCTTACCGGCTTCTTGCATCGGGCTGCGGAGACATAATTTCCAACTGCACGGCAGTTCTGGACTGGCAACTTGCAAATCGCCTCCAAAATGTGCCTTTCAGCGAATATGCTGCAGCGTTGTCAAGTATGACAGCACAGATACTGATCGATTCAGCAGATACCATAAAACCGGAACTTGAAAGTTCTGTGCGTATGGTGGTCAAAGCACTTGTATCAAGCGGTGTTGCAATGAGCATTGCAGGCTCCTCAAGACCTGCATCGGGATCCGAGCACATGTTCAGCCATGCACTTGACATGGTAGCACCCATACCGGCACTTCACGGTGAACAGTGTGGTGTTGGAACGATAATGATGATGTACCTGCATGGTGGTGACTGGAAGAGGATACGTGATGCACTGATGATCATAAACGCTCCGGTAACCGCAGAGGAGATGGGAATTGAAGATAAGTATATATTAGAAGCACTTGTACTCTCACATACCATCCGTCCCGAAAGATATACAATACTTGCCACAGGCCTGACACCTGATGCTGCCGAGATAGTTGCGAGGAAAACAAAGGTAATATCCTAATAAAGCTATTATAAGCAGATAGGATAAGCAATATTATCGGAACATGGGAACATAATACCCACGATAAACATCATACTCACAGACATTATTACAGTTTCATAATAACACAAGGTGATTAAATGGAGGACATGGATACCGCTATAACACTCATTGGAACCAGGCTTGCAAAGGAAGGCGAAGAGTTCTTTTTCGAAGGTGAGACACCTGAATGCCAACATTGCAAGTTGAAGAACACCTGCATGGGTCTTGAAAAAGGAAGAAGGTACAGGATAGTCAAGGTAAGGAACCAGACCACCCATGAGTGCTTTGTCCATGATACCGGCGCATTGGTAGTGGACGTTATAAAAGCACCGATAATTGCAGCTATCGACTCCAAAAAGGCGATCAAGGGCGCAACTATCCGATATCAGGCACCAAATTGCGAAGGTGACCTGGATGCTGAGACATATGACCTGTGCTCTCCAAAAGGCCTGCGTAATGGGGACAAATGCACCATCAATAAAGTGATGGAGAGTGTGGATCTCGAATCAGAACAACCGGTTTCACTTAAAAAAGTAGAACTATTGCTCTGAAACGGTTCGAATGTCTTTTATATGAATACTGGAAACATGTCCTACATAAACCTATAAGTGACAATAAAACGAGGTATCAAAATGCCAGAATCTCATGAAAAGATCGATCATGAATTTTATACAACGGACCGCTGGAACAACTGGCTTGGACAGGTAAAGGAAAGCGGATTCGAATTTAAGGAAGAAGAAAACTCTGAGAAGGAAGGTGCTGTATTTGTGAACATGGCGGATGATGTCATTCTCTCATGTCTCAAAGTAATTGCAAAATATGAAAGCAATGCACTTCCTGCAGAAGATGCCATGGCAATACTTGATGATATCAGGGAAATTGCGCTGACAGAGGTCGAACCAATGTCAGAAGATATTGACCTTATGATCGAATCACTCCAGACATCCCTTATGGGAAGCTTTGCTGCATGTGAATGCTACATTGGCAAAGGCTTCGACAAGAAAGCAAAGCTCGATGAACTTATCAGTGCAGCAGTGGAAGCTGAAGAAGCAAAAGACATTGACTCTGCAATTGGTTACGTAGCTCAGGTAGGAGCACTTGTGCTTGACGGTAAGACACTCCCAGAATCTTCAATGGAGGAACTACCATACGGACTTGTTGCAGAATGGCTTGATGGCATTGATTCCATCGAAGCTGCCATGATGGGAGCTGACAGTTATAAGGAGGATGATGGCAAATACGACGCCGTCTGATCATTTTTAATTCTTTTGTGGGCTTTTTTTATTGAGCCTTACTGTCATTCATTTCTTTTTCGTTCTTTAGTTCTTTTTTTTCAGATTTAACAATTAATCAATCAATCAATCAATCAATCAATCAATAGTTACTCAGTCGGTTCTACAGACATCCAGCGGATAAAATCCGAATTGTTTTTATGTAATCACATTATCTAGTGAGTAACACAAATGGTGTGCAAACGTATGAACACCATGGACATAAAAATTAATATCAGAGGTATAAAAATGAGCGAAAAGATAGGAATCTTAGCTATTGGACACGGAAGCAGACTGCCTTACAACAAGGAAGTTGTTACAGAGATCGCAGACACCATTGCAAAGAAGCACCCCGAATATATTATCAAAACAGGCTTCATGGAGAACTGCGGCCCATCCGTAGAAGAGGGACTCGCATCTTTTGAAGGCACAGGTGTTACAAAGATCGCAGCAGTACCAGTATTCCTTGCATCAGGTGTACACATCACAGAAGATATCCCCGAGATCCTCAAACTTGACCCTGAAACAAACGAAGGTAAATTTGCAGTAGATGGAAAGGAAATTCCTGTCGTCTATGGTAAACCACTGGGTCACCACGAACTCCTCGCAGACCTTGTGTTCGATAGAGCATCAGAAGCATTGTAAATTACAAATATATAGAATATGACTGCAGGCCAGAGGGAAACTGTCGTGCTCGACCTGACGCACGCCGGCATACCAATTGCAAAAGAAATGGTGCGACTTGGACACAATGTTCGTGCCATTGATGTCTATGATACACTGGACAATGCGACAATTTCTGACCTGCAGCAGATATTCCCTGTTCTTTCTTCAAATGAAACTTTTGAACTTAAACCTGCAGAAACAATTGTTTCACCTGTGCATCTGAATCCCGAATACCATGTGCTGAAAAGTGCAAAGGAAAAGGGGAACACTGTCATTACCCATCATACGATGGTTGGAAAACTTATTCTGGAAAGTGGCAGGCTTTCGGGTTCAAAGGTCATCGAGCTGACCGGTACAAAAGCCAAGACCAGTACAGCTTCGATCCTTGCAGACATCCTTTCACGAAGTATGGATGTCGTGCTCCACACATCAAGAGGACTGGAACACTGGAAGGACGGTGTTGCGACCATCATTCACAAAGGCCTCAGTATAGCTCCCGGAAGTATCCTTTCTGCTATCGGAAAGATAGAAGAGGAAAATATCCGACCGGAAGTGTTCATCTTTGAGACATCCATAGGCGGCACAGGATGTGCTGACATCGGTGTCATAACATCCCTTGAACAGGATTACGGGATAGCAAATAATACTGCCCTTGCAAGCGATGCAAAACTGCAAATGCTGGACAACGCAAAGGACGGAAGCCTTGCCGTCATCAACCTCAGCGCTGAAAAAGCATTGCAAAGAGCCGCAGAGAAGGACCTTAAAGTGATCACATTTAGTGATGGAAACAGGTCCAGTGATGTTAACAAGACCACTGCGGATGTGGATTTTGAGATATGCGGCAACCGTGTTGTCATTTCCACAAAGGACCGGACAATAGAAGCGATCATGGAGGATGGATTCGACCTCTCCGCATATAGAACTGCACTTTCCGCTGCCACTGCCATCTCACTTGCCATGGGAATTGAAGATAAGCACATCATTGATACATTCCGAAAGTTCAGGGGCCTTACAGGAAGGATGGTAAGAGGAGAACTCGAAGGCAGGATACTGATAGATAATTCCAATTCGGGCATGGACATCCGATCTGTAAAAAGAGCTCTTGATTATGCATCCGGTATTTCATCAGACACTAACGATGGGAAACTCGTCGTGGTTCTGGGAGAGGAAGCTGAACAGGTATGTGAAGGCCTTCCGCCTGAAGATGTATCTGACTTCTTGCTGAAAAATGGCAGATCTCTGGACAGAGTTGCACTGGTAGGAAACCGGATGCGTGATATAAAATATGATGACGCATATTATGCAGGATCATTTGAGGACGGACTATCCGCAGCTTTGCAATATACCAGTATTGGCGATATAATTATATTATGTGTTAAATGTTTCAGATAAAACGAATCAATGAAAAATGAGGAACTGTCATGGACAACAAGAATATTTCGATCATACACCCACGACCAAGCTCCATCGTGGCCGCATTGTATACTTTGAGGGACCTGGACGTTGATGTTGCAATACTTCACGGTCCGCCGGGATGCTCTTTCAAGCACGCAAGATTGCTGGAAGAGGATGGGATACATGTTGTAACAACAGCCCTTGATGAAACTGGTTTCGTTTTCGGAGGACATGATGCACTTGTCAATATACTCCATAAGGTAAACGATATGTTCCACCCAAAGCTCATCGGGGTTGTGGGTACCTGTGCAAGCATGATCATAGGCGAGGAAATGCATGAACCTGTAATGGAAGCCAATCTTGATGTACCTGTAATTGAAGTGGAAGTTCATGCAGGATACAGGAACAACACTAAAGGTGTGCTCTTTGCACTGGAATCTGCCCTTGATGCAGGCATCATCGACAGGGAGGAATTCAAGAGACAGCAGCACCTTCTGGAAGAAGCGACCAATGTTGAACTGCGCCATGGTGCTGCAAGTAAGGAATACCTTGCACCATCCCGTGGTGATGTGAAGTACAAGGTAGCACAGAGGATCATCGAGCTGCTTAAAGAAGGAAAACGTGGAATTACCATCATGAACGCCAAGAAAGAGACCGGATACATGTTCGCAGATATCACACTTGCTGTGAACGAGGTCGCTGAGCAACTTGGCAAAGCTGATAATATCATTAACATGGCTAACATCGACCAGAACCTGGGACTTCCAAGGGTACGCCATCATGCAGAGTGCATTATGAAGGACTTTGAGGAAAAAGGTCTGAAGGTCCATGAGATCATTGGCGGCCTGGACGAGTATCCGGTTGCAGGAACTACCATAGACCAGCTGATACAGGAGAAATACAGCGACTATGACTTTGCTGTTATCACCGGAGTTCCACACGCCATACCAATGGACCATCTCTCTGACATGGAGATCATCTCTGTCACCAACGGACCAAGACAGGTACTGCCTCTCAAGGAACTTGGACATGAACATGTGCTCGTGGAGATCGACCTTCATCCGAAGACACTTGGTGTCAACCATATCGTAGAATCAGAGTTCGGAGCCACATTGAGGGAAGTTGCAAAGGAATCACTTTAAACGGAGCATTCACAGATGAACGTACATAAAAGAATAGCTATCTATGGAAAAGGCGGTATCGGTAAATCCAGTACCGCATCCAACGTTGCAGCTGCCTGTGCAGATGAAGGATACAAAGTAATGATCATCGGCTGTGACCCAAAGAGCGACTCATCCATCACATTGCTTGGAGGCAAGCGCATACCAACCATTCTAGACCTTCTGCGTGACGGGGTCGATGTGAAAGAAGAAGATGTGATCTTTAAAGGCTACAAAGGCGTACAATGCGTGGAAGTCGGCGGTCCTGAGCCTGGAATAGGATGCGCAGGACGTGGTATTATCGTTGCCATCCAGACCCTTAAGAAGATCTCAAAATCACTTAATGAAATGGACCTCATCATCTATGACGTCCCCGGAGATATCGTATGTGGCGGCTTTGTCGCACCTATACGCAAGGGACTTGTGAAGGAAGCCTACGTCCTGACGTCCGGTGAATACATGCCCCTCTATGCAGCGAACAACATCTGCAGAGGACTTGCAAAGATCAACACACCACTTAGCGGAATAATCTGCAACTCCCGCAGTGTCAGCCGTGAAGAGGAGATAGTCACAAAGTTCGCAGCAGAGATCGGAAGCGAGCTTATGGCATTCATCCCAAAGGAACAGATAGTGCAGGACTGCGAAAGGGATGGATTTTCTGTTATAGAAAAAGCACCGGATTCCAATATAGCACAGATCTATCGCAAACTTGCAAAGGCCATCATGGAAAGGGACACTTCGGTCATGCCAAAAGCCCTTGACGATGAACGCCTTAGAGAACTTACAAGGTAAAAAGAGAACATCTCATGCCAGCAGAAACAGCGGACAGAAAAATGGACATGCCAAGAATTCTCCTGGCAGCCGACAGGTCATCTTCAGGCAAGACCACCATCACAGCAGGACTTCTTGCAGCCCTCACTTCAAGAGGCTACAGTGTGCAGCCATTCAAGGTCGCCCTTGACTACATCGATCCAAGCTACCATTCCGAGATCACCGGTCGGCGGGCACGCAACATTGACGGGTACCTCATGGAAGAGGAAGGAGTACTTGATGTGTTCACACATGCATGCGAGGTCGATGGGAAAGCCGATATCGCTGTTATCGAAGGTGTGAGAGGACTTTTCGAAGGACTGGAAAGCCTTGGTGAGATCGGGAGCACTGCCCAGATAGCCAAGATGCTTAACTGCCCGGTCATATTGATAATCAATGCCCGCAGTATCACACGTTCTGCCGCCGCCCTTGTCAACGGCTACAAGAACTTCGATCCTGATGTCAACATCGTCGGGGTGATACTGAACAACATCGGCGGCATGAGACATGCCAGCAAAGCAAAGGAAGCTGTGGAACACTTCACAGGCCTCCCTGTGCTGGGAATAATCCCAAGGGACAATGCAATGCAGATATCCATGCGTCATCTGGGACTTGTTCCGGCCATTGAAGAGAGACGCCGGATAAATGATCTTGATGAGCGTATCGCTGCCATTGAAAAGAGGGTATCTGAAGGCATAGACATCGATAAAGTGCTGGAGCTTGCAAGACAGGCTGAAGCCGTGGAAATACCGAAAACTTCCGTGTTCACATCACGCAAATTGGAAGGTCAAGCCCCCGTGATCGGAATTGCACTTGATGAGGCATTCAACTTCTACTATCATAACAATCTTGAGCTTCTGGAGCTTGCAGGAGCCAGGATCGAGTATTTCAGCCCTATTCATGACAGCCATCTACCGGATGTAGACGCCCTTTATCTTGGAGGCGGGTATCCTGAACTTTTCGCTTCCGAGCTGGAAGCAAACGAGAGCATGAGGCAGGATATAAAACAGGCATCCGAGAACGGACTTCCCATATACGGGGAATGCGGCGGCCTGATGTATCTTACAGAGCGTATTACCACAGGCGTTAAGGACGAGGGAACTTACCATATGGCAGAAATGCCAGAGTCCACACATGAGATGGTGGGAGCACTTCCCGGCCATTCACTGATGGGTCACAAACGTGTGGTCAGCTACAATATCGGAGCACTTGATGTGGATACGATCATTGGCAAATCCGGAAATTCGTTCATCGGACATGAGTTCCACCATTCCGAGATAACTGAGATACCATCCGACGCAAAGTTCGCGATAAAACTTTCACGGGGAACCGGGATAAAAGACGGATGGGATGGCCTGATCACAAATAATACACTTGGAGCATATGCCCATCTGGAAGCAGTTTCATACAGGGAATTTGCCACATCTTTTGTGGACTCGGCAGCAAAATACAGGAGTGAAAAAGCTTGAGAGCAGAGATAATCAAAGACCGTGTACTTGTAGAGAAGAAAGCAATAAACGAACTTTACAATACAGGTTATTACGGCAGGCCCAAGGACAACGGGCTGGAACTTACACTTATTGAAGCTGCCTATCTTGCATACCGCGGGAAGATCAAAGTGGAAAATGAGGGCAAAGTGCTTGATTTTGCCGGATTATTCAAGACAGCATCAACCCTGCAGCCAGCATTCGAGCTAAAGTACATTGTTTACAAGGACATCAGGGAAAGAGGATTCTACGTCCAGCCCGGAGTTACTGATTTCCGGGTCTACCCGCGTGGAAGCCATCCTGGAAAAGGTGCTGCAAAACAGTTCGTCTATGTCAGGTCTGAGAGGATACCAATGCCACTCAAGGACCTCCTTCGATCGCTGAATGCAGCGGAAAATGTCCGCAAACAGATGATACTTGCGATCGTGGATGAAGAAAGTGACATCACGTTCTACGAGGTAAAGAGACCGAGGATAAAAGGAGGAATGGGAGATACGCTTTACCCGGACATCACTGCCGATGCCACGTTCCTTGAGGACAGGGTCATAATCTGGGATGAGGACGCATCCACCACGCTCTTTGAAAATGGTTTCTATGGCAAACCACTTGATAAGCAAAGGCTACAGCTTTCACTTGTGGAATCACGCTACCTGATGCAAAACAACGTGATCAATATCATGGACCGTCAGGATAATGCACTGGATAGCGAGTCGTTCACAGAGATCGCTTCGAAGATCGAACCCGAGTTTCTCCTGAAGAGCAGTGTATACACAGACCTTCGTGAGAAGGGAGTCGTGCCGAAAACAGGATTTAAGTTCGGCAGTCATTTCCGTGTTTATGCACAGGTGGAATCACCTGCAAAGATACCTCACTCGGAATATCTGGTACATTCAATTCCGTCAGACCATGAATTTGCACTGCCTTTAATGTCAAGGGCCATCCGCCTTGCGAACAGTGTCAGGAAAAGCATGCTATATGCAATTCCTACAGAAGCTGGTATCGACTACATCGATATCGGAAGAGTGAAGATGTGATCATCTTCATAATCACTTTTCCAAAATAACATTTATTAAGTACCTTTTCGAATCATTTGCTATGGAAGCACTTTATCTGAAAGACTGTTACGTCAAAGAATTCGAAGCTACTGTGACGAGTGTGAAGGACGGCAAATTCGTTGTTCTTGACAGGACTGCTTTTTATCCAAAATCCGGAGGTCAGCCGCATGACACCGGAGTTCTGATCAATGAAGGGAAGGAATACAAGGTTGTCTTCACGGGGAAGTTCGATGGGCAGATCAGCCATGAGGTCAGCGAACCCGGACTAAAAGAAGGAGATAAGGTAAAGGGGATCATTGACTGGGACAAGCGTACCCTGTTCATGAACTACCATACCGCATCCCATATTCTCAGTGCCATCATACACAATGAGACCGGTGCGAAGATATCCGGAAACCAGATCGCAGAGGAAAAAACACGTGTGGATTTCAATCTGGAGAACTTTGACAGGGACCAGATCAGCTCATACGAAGCAAAGGTCAACGACGTGATCGACAGGGCACTGGATGTGAAAATCGACATCCTTCCAAGAGAAGAAGCACTTGCAATACCTTCCGTGGTCAAGCTCAGGGATGCATTCCCTCCAGAGATAGAAGAAATACGTGTGATCAGAATTCCTGATGTTGATGATCAGGCATGTGGCGGAACACATGTCCGAAATACCGGAGAGATCCCACACATAGAGATATTCAAGGCAGAGAATAAAGGAAAGAACAACAGGAGGATCTATTTCAGATTCACCTGATCACTTTTTTGGGATGACTATTTTGCCCTTCATTTTTCCTCGGTGCTCTTCGCCATTATACTAACATCAATCATCATTTTCCTCGAAGTATCTTCTCACAAGCAGTACAAGACTTGAACCAAGCAGTACCAGCAGGAAAATTGCGATAATCATGCCTTCGAGAGTAAAGTCCTGCCACGAATGAACCGACACCCACATCCCACTGCGGGTAACAAATGTCGCGAATATGACCAGTATGAAAGACACCACTGCAAGCATCGGCGCAAGGAACCTGTATTCCCCTTGCTGGACCCTTGTCTGGGAATGAAGATAAGCAGTCGCAGTTATCCATGGGATCAATGATGAGGTTTCCACAGGGTCCCATGTCCAGTACCATGCCCCCCATCCAAGGACCTCGTATGCCCAGAAGCCACCAAGACCAATACCTGCTGTAAGGAAAAACCATGCTATCCTCATCCAGTCCCTTGATATCTTGATCCATCTTTCATCATCGATTAGCAGTGTAGCAAAGGCAGCTGCAAATGGAAGGGTAAAAGCTGCATAGCCAAGGAACAGTACCGGAGGATGGACTGCCATCCAGGGATTTCTCAGAAGCGGGTTCATACCCTGTCCGTCCACAAGCGGGTATGCTGATACAAATGGGTTCCAGTTGGAAATTTCGACGTATGCACCTACATCCCCATAATACATGGAGAACGGATTCTTCAATACCAGCAACATAAGGAAAACTGTAACGATGCACAGGCATATTGCACGTGTGATGTTCATTAGCCTGGTATCGGACAGCTCTTTTGTGTGGCCTGTATACTGCATTGCCAGAAGCATCAGCAGGGTGAACCATGTCCAGAGCAGGAATGAACCTTCCTGGCCTGCCCACAATGCGGAAAGACGATAGACAAATTCAAGGTCGATGCTTGAATGCATGTAGACATAAACATAGGATGCTGATGCCGTTAGCAGGTAGTAGGTAAGCATCAGGATGGCGAGTGTAATGACCGCGGTGCAGCCCAACTCAAGCTTTCTGGAAAGTGAACCTGCATTAGCATTATTTGTACGCAGATGGATGATGGAATATATCGCTGAGCCGGCACCCAGAATGAAGGCCATCCATATGAGGATCATTCCAAAGTTCATTTCTTCCCCCCCTTCCGGCTTTCTGAAGCCTTTTTCCTTGTTCCTTTTATCTTAGCCATAGGAGTTGTTACCTTTCCGTCAGCTGAATAATCGATCACTCCAAGAACTATCATACCGGCGAGCATCAGGAACAGGCCACCCCAGATGAATGTGATGAACGGTACCGTTCTCACATATATGCTGACCTCGCCACTGGTCTCGTTAAGTGCTTTGGGGGCGATGAACAATTCTTCGAATATACCGCGATGTACGTAGGTGGTTGTGTACGTCTGACCCCATTTGAAATCGGTGATGTATTTGACCTGTCCGCTATCAAAATAAACGCCTTTTTTGTAGACATCGAAATCCACATAGGTTGCATAGGAAGAACCAGAATACTGCTTATATTGGGAGCCTTCGAAAGTGGAATCCATTCCGGTCATCGAAACCATATAGTTCTGCCCTTCGAACTAACCGGCAGAATCCATTGAAACCACAGCAGAACCATCTACTTTCAAATTACTGCTGGCAACGATCCCTATGAGGATCAGAATGATCCCGAGATGGATCACATGTGCACTGACACTGCGCAGTTTCATTGCACGGGAATCCCTTTGCAGAGACATATATATTTTATAGGATGTAGCGACCAGAGCCATGCTCACCACAGGCACGGCCAAATCAAGAGGAAGGTTTCCAAAAGGAGATAGAAAAGCAAATGCAATGGAGATCGCCACTGTGAGACCACCAACGAACAACGTTCTCTTAGCATCGAAATAACCATAAAGCAAACCCATCGTAAGCAATATTACCAGGGCTGCTGTGGGAAGAGCACTCCTGTTGTTAAAATACTCAGCAGTCATGCCCATCTCAACGCCTGTGGTCAGCCTGACTATAAGTGGGGTCAGCATGCCCACTGTTATAAGAGCAGCAAGGAGCAGCATGGTCAATACTGCTGCCAGCATGATGTTGCTGCTGTTTACGAGGTCTTTGCTTTCTTTCATGGAATTCACAATTGTAATTTCTATTAAAATATGTATCGGTACTATCCCGGATCATTACATTTCTCTGGAAAAGAAAAGCTAAAAGACGGTAATGACCCGCCTTTAAAGAAACTCGCTTTTTGATTCAGTCTACCTTCGTGAACTTTGAATGTACGGCTCCGCATACCGGACACCTTTCAGGTGCTTCACCTTCTACAGTATATCCACAGATTTCACAGACATAATAGTCAACTTCTTCATTGCTACCCATATTGTCCAGGGCTTTCTGGTAGAGTTCAGCGTGGACCTTCTCGACCTGATTTGCCAGATCAAAGCTACGGACAGCTTTTTTATTGCCTTCTTTTTCTGCTTCTTCTATAAAGGCAGGATACATTTCGCTGAATTCCATGGTCTCGCCAGCTATTGCTTCCTGAAGATTTTCTTCAGTGCTCTTGACCTCTCCCATGACCCTCAGATGATTGTGAGCATGTACCGTTTCTGCAGCAGCTGCAGCCCTGAACAATTTGGCGATCTGTGAAAAGCCTTCTTTGTCAGCCATTTTTGCAAAAGCAAGGTACTTCCTGTTTGCCATTGACTCGCCGGCAAACGCTTCTTTCAGATTTTCCATTGTACTCATAATATGCCTCCACTTTTTTACTATATTGCAAGATAACTGGGTACATATCAAATATATGATTAATGGAAGGAAGAATCTAAAGAAGAATGAGTGAATGAAAGAAAGAAAGGAAGAAAGGAAAAAAGAGAGGAAGAGAAGTAGGTAGAGAAAGAAATAGAAGTGGATATTAGAGTTGGTTTTATATAGCAATGAAGCAGATTAGAGCAAAACCTACTGAGTTGATAACACGATCGAGCTAATTGTTCTTGCAATATGGTTAATGCTTCCTGCATATATTCCAAATCCTTTTGCAGCTGTCTTTGGAGGCGGCAGGCCCATCGATGGAGGAAAAACAATGTCCGACGGCAGACGAATCCTTGGAGATGGAAAGACCTTCCGCGGTTTCTTTGCAGGGCTTATATGCGGCACTCTCGCAGGACTATTACAGATGCGACTGATCGAAAGCTACCCGGTAATACTGGGAGCACAACTTCCCACATTCGGAACAGGTGGACTGAACTCTACCATCGTTGTGTTCGCGCTTGCCTTTGGTTCCCTTTTCGGGGATATGTTCATGAGCTTCTTCAAGCGGCGTATGGGATTAAAACGCGGAGCTCCGCTACCTGTTGTAGACCAGCTTGATTTCGTCATGGGAGCATGGTTATTTGCCTACCTTGCATCACCCTACTGGTTCTCCGAACAATTCACATTCAAGATCATATTAGTTATACTGATCATCACGCCCCTGCTCCACCTTGTGACGAATGTCATAGGATATTTCATGGGTGTCAAGAAAGAACCATGGTGAAAACACCAGAAAAAAGGAAAGGATCACAATGACAACATCATCAAACGATAAGGAAGAGCTTATAGATGCACTCAAAGCCTGCGGGGCTGTCAAGTTCGGGGACTTCACACTTGCATCAGGAAAGAAGAGCAAGTATTATATCGACATCAAAAAAGCCAGTTCCGACCCGGGCACATTGAAGATAATTGCAAAGCAGGCTGCTGCAAAGATCAAGGAAATGGACATCGATATTGTTGGTGGTGTGGCATTGGGTGGCGTTCCAGTCGCCACAGCCGTATCTCTTGAGACGAACATGCCACTCCTGCTAATACGCAAATCTGCCAAAGAGTATGGTACCGGCGGCAGGTTCGTAGGTGATGTTACAGAAGGTGACCGGATCATCCTGCTTGAAGATGTGACCACCAGTGGTGGTTCCGTTCTGGAGGCCATCGGTGCCATACGTGAAGCCGGATGTATCATTGATAAAGTGATCACTGTTGTGGACCGTGAAGATGGTGCAACAGAGAACCTCAATGAGATCGATGTTAAGCTGATCCCTCTTGTGCGTGCAAGTGATCTGCTTGCTGATAACTGAAAATATAACTGCAGTAGTGAATTTGCACTGCTGCAACAGCCTTTTTTGACTTGATTTAACATTATAAATTTTTGCTGTTCGCATTATAAATAGATGCAGCTACATAGCCTATACCGGAGTGGGCTTAGCAGTATTCGTTTTGAAGTATCAAAGTGGAAACTACCTTTATAAATACCAGTATCTCAAATATACCGACACTGACCATAATTTAGAGCTAATGAGTCCCTCTACCTACTGACCGAACGACCTACAAAATAAAGGTGATAAAATGTTCTGTTACCAGTGTGAAGAAACAATGAACGGAGAAGGCTGCACAAAGAACGGAATGTGCGGTAAGAAAGGTGAGGTCGCAGACCTTCAGGACGACCTCATCTATGTGCTTAAGAGCATTGCATTCTACAACCAGAAAGCAAGAAAGGCAGACATTTCTGAAGAGAGCACTGATGATTTTATGTTCGATGCACTGTTCTCAACCATAACGAATACCGATTTCAGAGCGACCGGAATTCAGGACCGCATTGACAGAGGATTCAAGCTTCAGGATGAGATCAAGCAGAAACTTCTGGATAACAATGCACTTGATGAGAACGATCTGCCCGAGATCGCAACTTTGAACCCTGAAAACCTCAAGGACAGGAATACCGGCATACTTGCAACAGAGAACGAAGATATCCGATCATTAAGAGAACTGTTGATCTTTGGTATCAAAGGAATTGCAGCATATGCACATCATGCTATGATGCTTGGGCATACCAATAAAAAAGTTAATTCATTTATAGAAGAAGGCCTTGTGGCAACTACGGATGACGGCCTAACTGATAAGAACCTCATGTCACTGGTCCTAAGATGTGGGGAAAAGGGTTTTGATGTAATGGCAACACTTGACATGGCAAATACCACTACATTCGGACATCCAGAACCTACGCAGGTCAATATTGGAACAAGAGGCAATCCCGGAATTCTCGTAAGCGGTCATGATCTAAAGGACCTGAAACAACTATTGGATCAGACTGAGGGAACCGGTGTCGATGTCTATACTCACGGTGAGATGCTGCCTGCAAACTCATATCCTGAATTTAAAAAGTACGAACACCTTGTCGGGAACTATGGTGGTTCATGGTGGCATCAGAAAAAGGAGTTCGAAAGCTTCAACGGACCTATAGTGATGACAACTAACTGTATCGTACCTCCAAAGAATACATATCTTGACAGAATATACACTACCGGTTCAGTTGGTTTTGATGGGGTTGCACATCTTACCGGAAAGGACGGACAAAAAGATTTCTCAGCGATAATCGAACAGGCTAAGAAATGCGAACCCCCTGTCCAACTTGAAGAGGGAACTATCATGGGCGGTTTTGCTTACAACTCCGTACTCTCTGTTGCAGACAAGGTCGTTGATGCCGTCAAAGCAGGCAAGATAAAGAAGTTCATTGTCATGGCAGGATGTGACGGACGCCACAAGGACAGGCAGTATTATACGGATTTTGCAGAAGCACTGCCAAAGGATACTGTCATACTTACCGCCGGATGTGCGAAATATCGCTACAATAAACTTAACCTTGGGGACATTGATGGAATTCCAAGGGTACTGGATGCAGGACAGTGTAATGATTCATTTTCACTGGTCATCATTGCACAAGGACTTATGTCCAGACTTGGATTTACAGATGTTAACGAAGCACCGATCTCGTACAATATCGCATGGTACGAACAAAAGGCAGTCCTTGTGTTGCTTGCCCTGTTAAGACTTGGAATACAGGATATTACCCTCGGACCAAAGCTTCCGGCCTTTGTGTCACCGAATGTCCTCAACGTGCTGGTCGATGAGTTCAACATAACTTTGAACACCACCGTAGAAGAGGATATGGAGAGACTCTTAAAATAAACATTGATTAATGGAGACGAGGAAATTATGAAAATTGTAGATTTGGAGAAAGCACCTGAGAAAGAAAACCCTCACAAAGTACTTGCTAAAGGACTCCTTGATACCGATCAGGCACAGGTCGTACACCTTGAGCTTAAACCCGGAGAAGCCCTTAAGTTACACAAAACACCAATGAACGTGTTCTTCTATGTGCTCGAAGGGACCGGGATTGTTGTGATCGGAGATGAGGAAGAAACGGTCTCAAAGGATATGCTTATCGAAAGCCCGAAAGCAATACCTCATTTATTGAGGAATGAAAGTGATAGCCTGTTCCGTTTCCTCGTTGTAAAACTGAAAGAGTGAAGAAATCATATGTAGAGGTCAGTCTTAAATCTAAGAAGACCTCTAGATTTTTTTTTATTGTTGAATTTACGATCTGATTCTTTTGTAATTAGTTAATATCAGACAGTTATCTCGCCTACGCTTATATTACCATTATATACTATTATACGAGGATTGTTCCATAGATGATAATTTATGGTCATATTTATGGTCATATTTATGGTCATGTTTTTGGTGGTATTGTTGTCCAACGTAGCACAGACCGTGTATCTGTATTCTCCTCAAGAGAAAACAGATCTTGGCACCATATACAGCGGCTTTGAGTATGAACAGTTTTTGCGGGAAACCATTTCGTGTTCACTCCAGATTTAATTAGAAAGCTATTGGACTTCATTAGATAGAAATGTACGATGATTCG
This sequence comes from Methanococcoides sp. NM1, assembly GCF_900774285.1. Classification (NCBI taxonomy): domain Archaea; kingdom Methanobacteriati; phylum Methanobacteriota; class Methanomicrobia; order Methanosarcinales; family Methanosarcinaceae; genus Methanococcoides; species Methanococcoides sp. NM1. Next base: position 173,204 of record NZ_CAAGTW010000003.1, on the reverse strand, counting down.
ATTGTTTTTTATAATGAAGCGGAGATATCAGCCCAAATTAACGAAATGCAGACATTAACAAAGCAACCATGTCGGAAACTATTTATTTAATACAAAGAAAACTAGCTCCCTTAATAGATTTAAATAAACAGATCAACGTTATTTTTCAATAATATAATAAAATAAATTTATTATTAATATCGATACATTTTTTGATCAAATGAGGTTATACAGATGAATGTTCTAATCGTTGGTGGCGGCGGCAGAGAAAATGCTATTGCAGATGCTGTTGCAAGAAGTGAACGCAAACCCACTATGTTCTCAGTGATGGCAAAGAAGAATCCGGGAATTGCCAGCTTGTGCGAAGATGTCCTTTTGATTAAAGAGACAGAAGTGGAAAAGGTAGTCGAGTACGCAAGATCAAAGAACATAGAGATCGCGTTTATCGGGCCGGAAGCACCTCTTGCAGCCGGTCTTGCGGATGCCCTTGAGGATGTCGGGATCGGAGCAGTGGGACCCAGGAAAGATGTCGCACGTATCGAGTTCGACAAGGCATGGGCACGCAATTTCATGAGGGACAACAACATCGAAGGCTGTCCTGCATTCAAGGTATTCTCCAGTGAGGAAGGACTTGAGGAATATATTGAGGAATTAGGCAACGTTGCGATCAAGCCTGCAGGACTTACCGGTGGCAAAGGTGTCAAGGTCATGGGTGACCAGTTGCCTGACACAAAGGCTGCTTTTGAGTATTCAAGATCACTCCTTGATAGTGACAATGTCGTTGTGGAAGAGAACCTGATCGGTGAGGAGTTCACATTACAGGCATTTGTTGATGGAAAGAACCTTGCATTCACACCATGTGTGCAGGACCACAAACGTGCCTTTGAGAACGACCTTGGACCAAACACCGGTGGAATGGGATCATATTCCAACTCAGATGAGCTTCTTCCTTTCATGAATGTTGATGATATCGAACCTGCAAGGGAGATCATGAAGGCAACCGTGAAAGCACTCCATGAAGCAACAGGCACACCATTTAAAGGAATCCTTTACGGGCAGTTCATCCTTACAAAGGAAGGACCAAAGGTCATCGAGTTCAATGCCAGATTCGGTGACCCGGAGGCAATGAACGTACTACCACTCCTCGATACCGACATGGTGGATGTCATGTCCGCAGTTGCCAATGGAACACTTGATGAACTTGAAGTGAAATTCGCTCACAAGGCAACTGTTTGTAAGTATGCGGTACCTGCAGGCTATCCTGACGAACCGACAAAGGACAAGGAAGTCGTCGTTGGCGATATCGGTGATGCGATATTATTCTATTCAAGTGTATATGAGAAAGATGGAAAAGTCTATACAACCGGTTCCAGGGCTGTAGCTGTTGTGGGTATCGAGAACACCATCGATGAAGCTGAGAAGATCGCCCAGAATGCACTTGAGAACATTATTGGAGACCTCCATTTCAGAAGTGATATTGGAAAGCCTGAGCTTATCCAGAGAAGAATAGACCACATGGAAGAGATCCGTGGTTAACTCTCAAACCTGAGTTGATAACATGAAACATCTACTATCAATAACCGACCTTACATCCGATGAGATCATCGAGATCCTTGATATGGCAGAAGACCTCAAGGAGAAGAGGGTACGCGGAAAGGTCACAGACCTGCTTAAGAACAAAAGCCTTGCGATGATATTCGAAAAATCATCCACAAGAACAAGGGTTTCATTCGAGGTTGCCATGAGCGATCTTGGTGGACACTCCATTTATCTTAATTCAAGGGATATACAGATCGGACGCGGTGAAACCGTTTCAGACACTGCCCAAGTGCTCTCCCGCTATGTTGCAGGGATCACTGCAAGGGTGAACAGCCACAAGACCGTAGAGGACCTGGCTGAACATTCACAGGTACCGGTCATTAATGCACTTTCCGACCTTGAACACCCATGCCAGATCCTGGCAGATTTCCTGACCATCCGCGAGTACAAGAACCGCCTTAAAGGATTGAAGTTCGCATGGATAGGTGACGGTAACAACGTCTGTAATTCACTTATCCTCGGTTGTGCCCTCGTTGGCATGGAGATCGCTGTCGCATGCCCTGAAGGTTATGAACCAAATGCCGATATCGTGGCAAAGGGCAGGGAACTGGGCGGAAATATCAACGTCACGAACGATCCGCAGGAAGCCGCAAGGGACGCAGATGTTTTGTATACCGATGTATGGGTATCCATGGGTGATGAGGAAGAGAGGGAGAAAAGGCTAAGCGACCTTGCAGACTACCAGATCAATTCCGAACTGGTCGGCCTCTCAAAACACAATGTGATCGTAATGCACTGCCTGCCTGCACATCGAGGCGAGGAGATCTCAGCAGAGGTCATGGAAGGTCCTCATTCCGTAGTATTTGACCAGGCAGAGAACCGCCTGCACGCACAGAAGGCCCTTATCCTGAAACTGATGGCATGATATGCCATCCACCTTCTTTTTTTTAGCCATTCAAAAGGCTTTGTACAATTTTAAAGCCGTTGTCCATTTTGAGACCACATTCCATTTTACATATCAGTCGCCGATTAGAAGTGGATTAGGCTATATATGAACGACAACAACCTATATATTAGATCAAGAGTTCCTGTTTCTTCTTCTCTTGATCGACTCCTTTATTGACTCTGTTGAAGACCGGGGTATTCAAGACAACCTCCGAAACTGCTTTGAAAGGATCCCCGGCTCTTTTTTCAATATTGAAAGTTTTCAGTTGTGACTTTTCTAACTTATAAGAAAATAAATAATACATGCAACTTCCTAAATTCAGGGTTAGGTATATTGCCCATAAAGTATAACGTAGTACTGGTGATAGATATGTGGACATTCTCAAAATTAAGTAAAGAAAATATGGACGCTATTGGTGCTGCAGAAGGAAAGCTGGGTGTAACCCTTATTGCTTTTTCAGAAGAGGGTACCAAATATGCAGCTCTCAGCGATGACGCTATCAAAGAAGTAAAAGAGCTGGAAAAGAAATTAGGCCTTTCCCTTGTAGCTCTTGAAACAGACTAAAAGTGGATGTAACACCTTACACCCCTCTCTTTTTCTTTTTTTCCTCAATATCAAAGGTCTAGTTCTCTAAAAATAACTATATTTCTTTAGATCATAAAGAAAAGAACGGATTTTCTACTTTCTATAATTGGTTCCAGGCAATCAAATTAAGCCAACAGATTCCCATAACCACAACGCTTAATAATGAAAAACACTACTATTGGCTATCCGCATTGCGAGGGTTGCCCAGCCAGGCCAAAGGCGCTAGGTTCAGAGCCTAGTCTCGTAGGAGTACAAGGGTTCGAATCCCTTCTCTCGCACCAATTCTTTTTTTGGATATAGATAAAACAAAAAAAACCTGATTTTTAAAATAATTACTTAATCTTTGTGAGAATAAAAGTAAAATAATGCGTTTACCCCAAATCACCAATACGTATTTTGTAGTAGGCAAGAAATTAGGGATAGCTCAAAAAGATCAATTGCAGATTAATCGTCATGTTCCTCGTGGTATTTCTTAATCTGCTCAGGAGTAAACTTGTTTAACGCGATTGCCCGTGCTTTACTACGCAGGAAACTGGGAACAACTTCTAAAGCTTCTGATTCATTTTCAGCATCTAAAATAACCCAGCCTGTGTGTTCGCCAGCCATGCAACCGAAATCATACTGTTTCAATACGTCAGTTCCCATTGCGAGCACTTCATCCACCGCTTTCGGACATTCCTCCTCAGTGTGTGGTGATTCTACAAGATATTTTACCATGATTTTTGCCCCCACTCTCTTTAAATTTTATTGGCTTTAAGCACCAATAATACCCCAGAATATGCATATGATTTTATAAAGGAGCATAGTACTAGTGCAGTCTTCAAAAACGGAAATGAGTGAATTAAATGGTAAAAATAAAAGGACACGAAATCGATTCGATCATTATTAAGGACGCTGGCAATCGAAGAGCTATGCAATTTAAGAATAATATTGTTACGGTTTTAAGAAGGATTGGTGTTAACGAAAATGACATTGATATCCCTCTTGAACGTATAGCAATGAAAAAAGCTAAAGCTTCTGCAACCTGGTACCTATCAGACCATCGAATGCATTACAGCCATAACCTGCAAAGTAAATATGTTGAAAATCTTCATGTCCTATCCAAGGTAATTGAGATCGAGGTAAATAGGGTCCTTTCTGAGGAAAAAACACTATCCGATTTTATTTTAGAGTTCAAAGAGGATTCAGATGTTTATAATAAGCGCAAAGAAGCGCGAGAGTTTTTTGACTGTGACCATGATGAAACCGATTTTGAGATCATTAATAAAAAATACAAGTCGATGGCAAAAGAGTTGCACCCGGATATGCCAACTGGAGACACTGAGAAATTCAAGAAGCTAAATATTGCACATAAGATACTGAAGAGAGAATTAACATAAGATCTCTTCAGCCCTCAATGCATTGAAAATTATTTCAATGCTTATCGTTTAATTATGCGATGATTTCGAGTTTTGCTGTTTCAACGGGTACAAAGTAGATCAATAACCTTCTTCCTCAACAGATCTACCTTGAGATCTTCCAATAAATATATATTAAATTGAACACATTTTTTATTCTAACGGGAAAATGCAATTAGGGGTATTGCAGGATTTCTGAATCAGTAAAATATTGACGCTTGCACTTATGCTGAAATATTGGCTAATGGATATGATACAGAAATCACAATCTAGCAGATGGGGTGTGGCCATCATTTGTGTTACAACCAACCTATTGCACCCTGCAAGAACCCGATAAACAGCTTTAATAAAATAAAAAGTAAGCTCAAAAGTATATTATAAATAAACAGTGGGAGTGAAAATAAATGGACAAGATGAAGAAAATGGGGCTGTTAGGGGCAACAGCTTTGATCGGTGCAGGACTGGCAGCACTATCCGAAGAGAGAATTAAGGATTTCGTCAAGGAAAAGATCGAAGAAGGTGCAGTGAGCAAAGAAGAAGGAAAAATGCTTGTTGAAGACCTTGTGAGCGAAACAAAGAAGCAGAGGCTTAATCTGGAGAAGAATATCATTGAGAAGTTGCACGGCACGATCCAGATGGCAGATAAGGAACTGGAAAACCTTTCAGATAAGATCGATGAAATGAAGATCAATGAACTTGAGGCTGAGCTTGAGAAGATGAAAAGTATGAGGAAGGCTAAAAATTAAATTATCAGTCTACTGATAGTATATCGATAGTAAAGCCACTTACTTTTTCTTTTTTTAATTGATCCTATTTCGTGTCAATTTGTTCGTATCATATTGTTAATTCCATTTGTTTCGGAAAACCCGGAGGAAAATAATGAAAGTCGTAGCATTCAATGGAAGTCCCAGAAAAGAAGGGAATACATCACGCCTTGTCGGACATGTACTGGAAGAACTTGAGAAGGAAGGAAGAAATTGAGACAGAAATGGTCCAGCTTGGTGGTAATGCCGTTCGTGGATGTACTGCCTGCATGAAATGTTTTGATAAAAAGGACAAGCGTTGTGTCATTGAGAATGACATTATCAATGAATGTATTGAAAAGATGATCGAAGCCGATGGCATCATAATTGCAACCCCGACATATTTTGCAGACCTGAGTGCAGAAACAAAAGCCCTGATCGAAAGGGCTGGATTCGTTGGTAAAGCAAATGGAGAGCTTTTCAAACGCAAGGTCGGAGCAGCTGTAGTGGCTGTAAGAAGAGCAGGGGGAATCCATGCTTTTGATTCCATCAACCATTTCTTCACGATATCTGAAATGATAATCCCGGGCTCAAGCTACTGGAACGTGGGACTGGGACTCATGCCTGGCGATGTGGATTCAGATGAAGAAGGCGTTCATACCATGGAAACCCTCGGGCAGAACATGGCATGGCTCCTGAATAAGATCACTGATTGATGGCTGAACTTGACCATACTCGGTCATTCAGCTTTACTTTTTTGACTATAATGCGTAAATATATCATCTGATAACTTTTTTATAATTCTTGTTGAAATTTATAGTTACTGTCGGCAATGTATATATTCCAAGAGACATATAAAATTAAACTGGTCATAATCTTGACCGGGGAGTAAAAACAGGATACTTGCAGATGCTGTAATGTATTATTTTATTTTGTAGTTAGACAAAGAATTTGTGTTGTATTCTGTAGATCGATCTTAAGATAGGAGGCAATGTTATGGGATGGTTTGATGTCGTTGCGGGTGTTTGTACAGGCGGTCTATACACTGCCGGGAAAGCTATTTACCAGGCAGGTAATGCGGCAGAGTCTGCCGGAAATGCAGCCGAAGAAGCAGGACTGGCACTTGCGGTCATTGGTTCGACCATTGAAGCTGTAGGGGAGCAGCTCGAATCAACACTTAAGGAAGCAGAAGAGCTGCTGACAATAAGAAGAATGACACCAAGGGATGAAGATGATCTCTGGGATGAGGAAAAGGACAGGCTGAATGCACTTCGACAGGAAGAGACCCGTCTTAAGAACAAGCTTGCCGAAATGGGAGTTGAAGACGTAACCGATTTCAGCTTTGATTTCTGGGACATGCTTTCCGATATGCAGGATGTCATTAAGAAGTTCCAGATAATGGCAAGACTTGCAGCTGTCAGAAAAGAGATCCATGACATATTCTATCAGGAGCCGGGTGTCCTTGCCAATGGTATCTACAATGCCAAAGAAGCACTTGAGCGCTTCAATACCATTGAACAGCCAATGCTCGAGGACATACTTGATTCCCTTGATGATAACCTGGAAGTTAGCGAAGAAGTGCTTCAGGAAGTCAAGAAACTCTTTGTAACGAAAAGGAAAGTACCGGTTTCAATAGCCGACCTCAGCCCCAGCGTACAGGGACAGCTGGAGATGATCCAGAAGGATAAGCAGTATTATGAAGGACTGATCGCAAGGAAGGATACGGTCACTTCCCAGCTTGCAAATGTCATTGAACTTTTCCCGGAGAAGAAATTCGACATAAACATGGGATCCATATCCATTGCCGGAGCAAATATCCATGCAGGTGATATCGTAAAGGAAGGACCCTATGTCGAAGACATTGCAACGGAAAGACCTCACCGGGACGATATTGTAAGAGAAGGAACACGTGCCGAGGATATTGCAAGGGAAAGAGGTCGTGCAGAAGACATCAGAGAGGAAGAAGGTCGAACCGATATTGAAAGAGCGGATACGGCGATAAGACATGAAAGAATAACTGACAATCATTTCATCGAAGAGGAAGAACCACACCGAGCCGAGATCGAAAGAACAGGTACAGCCATCAGGCATGAAAAGATAACTGACGATCATTTCATCAGGAGAGCGGAAAGCACTACCGGAACGGACATTGACAGGGAAATTTCAAGAGATATGGCCGTTGAAGAACGTGAAATGCGTACAGCAGCAGCCACTTACACTCCCGAAATAGCAAAACCCAGCATGGAAGCTATTTCAAGCATGAAAAGGGCTGTTGCGAAGGGTCCTAAATACTCAATGATGTCGATGCAGCCACACGGTGCCATAATATCTGCATCCTTAAGCACAAAGTTCGATGGCTATCAGAGAAACTACGACCTACTCAAAGCGCAGAAGACCTTTTACTACAGGCAGTCCCTGAAGCTTGAAAGGAAGTACGAGCTCCTATCAAATAAGTGGGTGGAAGAGCCCGGAATAATCCCAAAGACACTGGATGAACTTCACGGAGTGCTTAAGAACGTCAGGACAGAAGAGCAGCCACGCATAGACCAGCTACTTGACAACCTGAATGCGAATCTGACGGAATCCCAGGAAACCCTTTCAAAAGCAAATGACACAATGGATTCCATCCAGAATGCACTTTCCTTCCTGGATATGGATACCGGAAAGATCAAGCTGGGTGCCATGGTGATCGGTGGACTGATCGTGCTTAACCTGTTCGTTGGATTGATAGTGCTTATACGGATGGCACTTGGGTTCTAAGATTTTTTTGTGAATTAATGCTGGGTGGCATTTTGGCCATCCGGTTTCTTTTTTTATGGCGCTGGATAGCAACAAGAGATTAGACAGATGAAACGCAGGTATATTCATGTTGATGGTGTTGTTTACATTGGGAAGGAAGCTAATAGTATTGATGAGCAGGAATTGAATGTGAAGCAGGCTCAGGTTTTTATCAATAAGCAGGAGATCATGCAGAGGATTCTTAGTATTTCTCAAAAGCAGGCTGAATCGTTGGGTGTTTCTAGGAGTACGTTTCAGGGGATAAAGAAAAGAATAAGGGAAACAGGGGATGTTAATTTGTATACTCCTGCTGTGAGGAGGGTGGTTGAAAACTAAATGCTTAAATAATATACAAGCTAAAATATTTTAGAAATATGGGGGGATTATTTGAGTTTAGAACTTGGATTCTTAAAATATGTTGTTAAGACACCGTTTACATCAGCCGTTGGATATGGAAGTATGTACATATTTGGTGGGACAATACTAACATTTTTCAATACCGTTTCGGAAATATTTACGGATAATTTTATGAATGCTTTTTTGGAATATTTTATATATAGTGCTTTACCACCAACTTCCTTATCTCAGTTAATAGTTCAGCCTTTTGTGGGTTCAGTAGTTGCTGGAATAAGTTGGTATATTGCCATGTCTAATAGATAAAAATATTTGTATTCAACAAATGTATTTATTGTGTACCTTGTTTCTATTTTGGATAACTTTGATTGATACTTTACGAATCAAATAAATATATAATATTTAATGTAGTATTTACTAAAAAATAAAACAGGTGAATTGAATGGTTGAATTTCTAAATACAGAAGGGACTTCATATAAATTAAATCAATTAATAAAAAATGCAGATCATGAAATCGTATTAATAAGTCCATTCTTAAAAATAAATCAAAAAATAAAAAATTTAATCGAAAACCAAGACCGAAAAAGGACAACTGATATAAAAATTATTTATGGAAAAAATGAACTTCAACCAGACGAAAATAATTGGATTAAACAACTGGTTTCTGTTCGCCTAGCTTTCTGTAAAGACCTGCATGCAAAATGTTATCTTAGCGAAAAGGAAGCAATAATAACATCAATGAATCTTTATGAATACTCCCAAGTTAATAATTACGAAATGGGAATTTATGCTTCAAAAGAGAATGATCCTTCACTGTATCATGAGATCTATATTGAGGCTATGGACATATTCAAAATGAGTGATGAACTTAAAATAACGATTGAGAAAGTAGAATCAAAAGAAGACAAAAAAGTGGAAACAAAACAGAAACACGTTTCTGCTAAGATGAATGGTAATAAGAACAAAACAGAAACAGGCTTTTGTGTTCGTTGCCAAGATCAGATAAAGTTAGATCCAATGTATCCATACTGCAAAAAATGTTTCACGTCTTGGAATAAATACAAGAATGAAGAATACAAAGAAAAATATTGCCATATTTGTGGTAAAACAACTGAATCTTCGAAGATGAAACCGACCTGTTACAATTGCTACAAAAAACACAAAAAGGATTTTAATTTCCCGATGTAAACATCACATTAGCTTATAGTTTCATCTTCTAAAGTCATTAAATGATATGAAGATGAAAACACAATTTTTTGAATAACACCCACTCTTTAAATTGTAACGAAAATTGCTTTAAGTATCCCATCCTCAGCAATTATTTGTAAGAGTTCGGTTTTTTGGAGATAACTATATCCCCAACGTGCTGTGCAGGGGTAAGATCTGCACCTCCCCTACCCCACCCACATTAAACATTCTCCCATTAACCAATACGTCCTCAGGCTACAATCCAAAACCTTTATCTACATTATGCATTATAATGCATAACTATGGGACGCCCGAGAAAAAGGAGAATGGTTAATTTTGACCACAATGTAAGGCATTTCAAACCATCAGGTGTTTACCTGAAAGATTTGGAAGAGGTCAACATAACCATTGATGAACTGGAAACCCTTAGGCTGAGCTATCTTGAAAAAATGAAACAGGACAATGCAGCTCAAACAATGGAAATACACCAGTCTACCTTTCAAAGGACGCTCCAGAGAACACTGCAGAAGATTGCAGATGCTCTCGTACATGGAAAATCAATTCGAGTAGAAGGAGGAGATTATACAATGCCAGGAAAGGACGGAACAGGACCGATGGGTCAGGGACCAGTCGGAGGACAGAATCAGGGTCAAGGTCGGGGACAGAGAGGATTCCGCGGAGGAATGGGTGCAGGAACTGCCGGACCCGGAGGAGAATGCAAGTGTACGAGCTGTGGTTATGAACAAACTCACCAGCCAGGGGTTCCCTGTGCCCAGATGACCTGTCCGCAATGCGGAAAACCTATGATCAGGAAATGATCAGGCAGAACAGTAAACTGCGGAATCACACAGAAAAAACAGAGTGCCATCAACAAATGTGATCAAAATGAAATCAAGAATCATCTACGGACCAATCCTTTCAAGAAGGCTTGGAAGATCGCTTGGAATTGATGTGATCAAAAAGGGCGAGTTCAGGAAGAACTGCAATTTCGATTGCGTCTACTGTCAGCTTGGACATGTGGACTGGAAAATATCAACCCCTTCAGAAGCTACAGGCCTTGTAACAACTGAAGAAGTGATCGATGGCATCACTAACTACCACAAGAAAGTGGATGATCTTGATTACATAACATTTTCAGGAACATGTGAACCTACACTGAACCTGGAACTGGGTAACATGATCGACCAGATAAGGAAGATCAGCGATGTTCCCGTTTGTGTGATCACGAATTCGTCCCTCATGAACAGAGAGGATGTCAGGAAGAACCTATCAAAAGCAGATCTTGTGGTTGCTACACTGGTGTCAGGAAATGAAGATACTTTCCAGGCCATCAACAGACCTGCACCCGGGATCGAACTTCAGGATATCATCGAAGGCCTGAGAGAACTGCAGAAAATGAAAGGTCCGAAGGTTGCCATAGAGGTCATGCTACTTGACTCGAGTAATGACTATCCTACAAATTCAAGCGAGCAGGAAATCGATAAGCTGGCCGAAGTTCTCAGGTACATCGATCCGGATGAGATCGAGGTACTGACCACAAGCCGCCCACCTGCTGAGGATTTTATTGTCCCGGTATCTGAAACACGGCTCAAGGAGATCGCACAGAAGTTCGATGAAGAACTGGGAAGGGAAAGAGTAAGACTGGTACTGAAAGGCCTGAAAAGAAAGAGGTCGAACATAAAACATGAGAACCTTGCGGACGAGGTCTATGACCTCATACTCCGAAGACCCTGTACATTTGAGCAGGTCGTTCAATCTCTGGATATTGATAAAGAGGAGCTAAAACCGATAATCGATGGCCTGATCGAGGAGCAGAAGGTCACTGAGATCTTATCTGAGAACGGGACTTACTATCGCCCAACATAACTTTTTTAGCTTTTTGCAATTTGTCGGGAGATATATTTTCCTCCGGAGGTGCATTGCATCCTATACAACTCCATGCAATGAACCTTTTGATCACTATATCTCCCGTTCATTATACGATAGTATACAAACATCGGAAATAGTTTCATAGATCGGAGTTCATATATTATTCTTAAGACGAAATTGCTGCAATCTATAGGACTAAATAGCCCGATATTCCACAAATAGAACAGAACGATTTGATCAGGTGACAAACATGCTATCAAAATTCAAGGACAAGGGACCTCTTGTAGCTGAAACTTCTTTCGTTGCGAATTCTGCAGAGATCATAGGAGATGTTATTGTAGGTGACAATTCAAGCATCTGGTTCAATGCGGTCATCCGGGGAGACATGGACAGGATACATATCGGGAACCGCACAAGCATTCAGGACAATACAGTTATCCACACCGACCCCCCACTGGCAGTCGAGATCGGTGACGACGTAACCGTAGGCCATGGAGCGGTCCTGCACAGCTGCAAGATCGGGAACAATGTCCTCATAGGCATGAACTCCACAGTTCTTGACGGGGTTGAGATCGGAGAGAACTCAATCGTTGGTGCCAATGCCTTAGTTCCTCCGGGAAAGAAGTTCCCTCCTAACAGCGTTATCACAGGGGTTCCCGGGAAGGTCAGGAGGGAAGCCACACCTGAGGATGTTGCCATGATCAAGGAAAATGCAGCAGAATATGTGAAGCTGGCGGCGGAATATAAGAAGCAGCAAAAGGAATAATTCCGTTCATATTTTGATCGGTTGATCTGAACAGATCCCGAGGAAAGAGTCATGGAACATAATCAGAAGGAAGTTCTTCTGGATAAATGCAGGGAAATGGAAATACCTGTGGTAGGGGTAGCCAATGTTGAACGCTGGGAAAAGCCCCTGTTCCAACCATGGATACCGGAAGAGTTCTACCCCCATTCCATCTACCCTGAAGCAAGGTCTGTGATCGTCATCGGACTGCCGGTCACCCTCCCGGTACTGGAAACCTCCCCGTCGATATATTACAGGGAGCTCTACAAAACAGTGAACAGCCTGCTGGACCAGTACACTTACCGCCTGTCCAGCTTCCTTACTGAGAAAGGATACCCCTCAGTCTTCATTCCAAGGGACGGATACGGCTCTATCAAGGTACTTCTGGAAAACCCCGTTGCTTTCTTTTCACACCGGCACGCTGCATTTCTTGCCGGGCTTGGGAACTTCGGAGTGAACAACACAATCCTTACTCCTGAATACGGCCCTCGGATACGCTTCGGTACAATTCTCACTACTGCTGAACTCGAGCCTGACAACATCATGGAAGAGCAGCTATGCAACCACTGTATGCGCTGCGTTAGAATGTGTCCATCGAATGCACTTGACGAAAAGAATTATCCTCAGGGAATAATCAACAAGAAAGCCTGTGCTTCCTTTAGCGATGAATTGAACAAACGCTATGTATCGCCCTGCGGGATCTGCATAAAGGTCTGTCCGATAGGAGAGGATCGCAGGACCTATGGAAGGGAAGACGCTTCAATGTACGAAAAGAAGGATGATTTTAAAGAATACCACAATGCGTGGGAACATATCCGTTCTTACGGTGGAAAATGAGTGAAAACGAACGGATCAAGGATAAGTAACCTGCACTGACTAATAAAATCAGGAAAGAAAAATGATGAAAAGGATCAAAGGACATCCTTTAAAGCATTTGCAGCAACATAAACACTTCCGACACCGCATATGTAATGGGTGACCTTTACTGCCTGCATGACCTCTTCTTTGGTGGCTCCTGCTTCCATAGCCTGTACTGCAAGAGAGGTTACACCGTTCACGGCACCTTTTGATGCGTCAAGGGCCATTGCCATAAGAAGCTTGTATTTCAGCGGGATGCCGTCTTCTTCGAAAGAACTTACACGTGTATCCTCAAGAAGCTGGAAAAAGTCTGCATCGGAATCTATTATGACCTGAAGTGGATTTTCTGACATATTGTGATCACCTTCGTGTTAAGACTGACAGGAATATATATCAATTTGTTCATAATCAAAATGGCTATGAGAGCATTTCCCTTACCTGACAAGACAAAGAACATCCTCCGGAAAAACGGAGAAAGCGGGTCCTTCTGGGAAGACAGGAAAGACCGGCACCATTGCGGTATCGACCTCTATGCACCTGAAGGTGAACCTGTTATTGCTATTGAGCACGGAGAAGTTATCGACGTTGGGACAATGACATCTCCTGAAATGATATCTTACTGGAATGAGACCTATTACATTATCATCAGGAATCGTTCAGGCCTTTCTGCAAATACGGCGAGCTTGGTTCCTTGAACGTAAAAGTCGGAGATACCGTTGAAGCCGGCCAGGTGATCGGTCACGTCGGGACCGTGCTGAACATTGAGAAGATCGATGGGAATGCCCCCGAATACATCCGGAAGCTAAAAGACAAGAATCCCAGCATGCTCCACTTTGAGCTGTGGGAAGCTGATCCTGTCGTTGAAGATAGCGATTATCTCGGAGGCAATTGGTTCGGAGATAATCGACCCAAAAAGCTTCTTGACCCTACTGAATACTTGAGGTCCATTGAAATTAATTAAAGTTTAAGAAATAGATCACAGGACCCTGACCGTAAGGTCAAGGGTCTGTTCGTATCCTGTAAGGTTCACCTCTGGCTGCATGTAGACAGCAGAGACATTCTGCCCACCTACTGCAATTGCCTCGATCTCCCATACATGCTGTCCATAAAGGGACCCCTCTGATTGCGGGATGAACTCATCCCCTCTTACCTGGAGACCGTCCGTCAAGGTCATATTCCAAGCATAGGTATCGGCTGTGGATTCGAACAGCCTGATAAGCATCCATTCACCTTCTTTGATCTCAATCGCATTACCGAAATAGTAGCCATCCACGATGAATGAAGGATAAAGTTCATTATCCCCTTCCACGACCAGGGTCATCTCGAAATCTTCCGGAACAGAGGACTGGCCGTTCCAGGAATTGTATTCTGTCATAATGGATTTCTCACCAATGGACAGGGCCTCAAAGGTCCATCCATAGACAGAATCATCATCTGCAGGACTGTATGATGATGAATATCCATATCCCTCTTCCTTTATGGACAGGTCATCACGTCCTGAAAGATCCCAGTAGCCATCCGATGGTGCATCAAGATCGATACGTACAATGCTTCCGGCTTTTACCGATACTGTACTGCCATTGTCCTCCTCAGTGAAAACATAGTCCGCGGGTATCTTCTCGATCTCAGGGAAAACGAATTGGTCATCTTCCGCCGGAGCCATTCCCACAGAAAGTGCAGCTATCACCACACCAACAAGCATTACCGGTAGAAGGTAGCGTTTTACGGACCTCTTTGTAGAACTGCTGGCATTGTCGTAGTAGCGTCCTTTTAGCATCATTAGCAGGACAGCAAAAAGACATCCCAGGAAGAACCAGAGACCTATGTTATCGGAAAGGTTCGAAAAGAACGTATGAACGCTGTCCATGAGTTGAGGAGCTGCTTCTTCAGGAACTGCCTTTGCAACTTCTTCTACGACCTCATCAGCAGCAAGCGAAGGAGCCATATCCATAGGTGCTTCACGGAGGACTTCCTCTTCCATATCATACGCCATCATTGCAGGTGCTGTGAAGGCATCTCCATTCCCTATAGCAACAGGTCTTGACAGATACTGAAGCCCTGCAGCACCAAGGAATGCAGCACCGATAACACCAATATACTGTTGCAGCATGCTAATTATGGAAGCCCTGTTGACATTCATGTTTCCCGGAGCTACTATGATCAGTTTCTGTACCGGCTCGTATATCTTGACCTCACGACCTTTGGAACTCCATTTTATCCTGTGTACCTTGATAAGATCGGCTTCCAGCAAACTGTCAATGTTGTACTTGATAGTGGTAATGGAAAGACCGAGCTTTTTTGAAATATCCGTTGCAGACATGGGCTCTTCGGAAAGAAGGTCCAGGATCTTCAGGGACTTCTCATTGGAAAGCGTCTGGGTGATCTTCTTTGAATCTTCGTTGAGCGGAAGCACAACTACATTGTCCGAACTTTCCTGATCTGTATCTTCAGTTTCAGCCTTGTTCTTATTTTCAACGTTTTTAGTGACCATGTTCGCACCAGAGGTTGATCTCATACAACCATACTATTGTCTTCAGAAGAGAATGCAACAAACCTTTTAGCAGGTCCGTAGATATCTTCTTTCCCCTCCAGACCGGAGGATGTGCTCTTTATCTCTACAAGATCGGACTCCATCAAAGCCAGTACCTTATCTTCAACCTCCACAAAAGGAAGACCGGTCTTCCGGGAAATTTCCCGAACAGAAAGTGGATATTCCGAAAGCACTTCCAGTATCCTGAAAGAACCTTCTCTTGAAAGCACTTCAGTTACAGTCCTTGACCCTTCAGCAATAGGAAGGATCAGGAACTTATCAACGTTTACGGGATTTGATACACAGTCCATAACGATAGTCCCCTTTTTTCTTTAGACGTTATTATCAGATCATTTCCACATGAACATCAAGATCATGTACCCCGGGATCTGTAGGTACAGAGTTGTGCCAGGTACTATAATAGTCACCATTTGAAAGGCTTCCATCCCCATCCACGTCCACATGTACTGACAGTGAATATGTCATTCTTTCATCAAGTTCCGGGTGATTGATCAGGTATGATATCGGCTCAATATTATCACGATCCATGGAAACACCAGTAATAGTATCCTCTGAGATCACAACTGATGCAACATCCTGAAGACTTACATCCTCAACTTTCAGGTAGATAGTCGCATTAGAGAAGGACTCCACAGGTTCATCGAAGATGATCATTCCCTGAACAGCATTTTCTTCTGATCGCTGATCTTCAGCATCTTCATCGGCTTCATGGTCTGTTCCTTCATCTGCTACTTCATCAACTCCAATTACCTCATCTGCCGGCCCATCGGAGGCGGTTTCCGTACAACCCATTGAAAAAGCAGCAGCCATTACTAACAAAAGTGTCAGGCCTAATGCAAAATATCTATTCATTTTTATCATTCCTCAATGTTAACTAAATGAACAAATGGCTCGTAGATATATATCATTTATTTAAGCTACAAAATAATTCGTAGTCTTAGAAGCAGGAAATTCAACAAAAGAAAAAAGGAAGAAAATGGTATAATCAGGCATTTGTTGACTTGAAGACATCTTGCTTAAGGATACCATAATCGTCAAAACTTGAACGGATCGTCATAAATATGCCAATGGCTACCGTCATCACAGTGGAGACATATATCCCGACCATTATAGCCATCTGGTACTTGATAGCAAGGATCGGACTGGAACCTGCAATGATCTGACCCGTCATCATTCCCGGTAATGCAACTATGCCGATGGTGGACATATTTGCAATGGAGGGTTTCAATGCCAGATCGAGACTTTTTCTTGCATAGGGAAGAATAGCTTCATGCTTCTTCGCACCCAGCGACAAACTGTACAGATAACGATTCTCGTTCCTTTTTATAGTATCATAAAAGCTGCTAATGCTGATGATATTGCCACGAAGGGAATTGCCGAGGAACATTCCAAATATGGGTATCAAAAATCGGGCATCAAACAGATTCTCGAGGTTCACCACAAACATATTGAAGTAAAGAAGTACCAGGAAATTACCTATTATAAACGAAAATATCGTTGGCACCAGCAACTTCTTCAGATCAAGCCCGACATCGCTTATTGTAGTATGGGTTGCCATGATGAGCATGACCAATAACCATAGCAGGTTCACAACTGAATTGTTCAGATCAAAGAGCACTGTCAGGAAAACACCCACAAAAGCAAGTTGTACGACCATCCTTGAAACCGAAACAACTGTATCATGTATGATACCGAGTTTAAGGTAGTAACTTACAAAAACAGGTATTACAAGCAAAAGAAAACATGCTACCAGAGACAGATAGCTAATATCATAGACTTCCATTCAAACACCCACCGGTACGACCTTCACATTTTCCTTTTCCCATACATTATCGTGGGAAATTATCACCAGGGTCCATTCCTTGCGTTCCAGGAAATAATTAGCGACCTTTTCCTTTAATACAGCATCAAGGGAGGAAGTGATCTCATCAAGCAGGTAGATGTCCTTTCCTATGAGTACTGACATTATAATGCCGATCCTCTGCTTTTCACCACCGGAGAGCTCTTCGAAATTCATATCAAGAACATCCTTCTCAAAACCCAAGTAAACAAGAAGCCTTCTGAGCTTGGTCCGGTCCAGTTTTCCTTCATTAAATGAATAAGAAAATACTTCCTCGATAAATTCGTCAACGGAGCCTTCGTAGATGTCAAGGTCCTGAGATACATAAGCAATCCTTTTCCTTGCATCCCATACAGTATTGCTATCAAGCAAACTGTTGTTAAAATATAGGTTTCCACTTGTTTGATGGGCAAAGCCCATTGGCATCTTTAAAAGTGTGGATTTGCCTGCACCGGACCTGCCTTTCAGCAGGATCCGATCCCCTTGTTTAATATCAAGATCGAAATGCGATAATACTTTTTTCTCACCATAACTGATGGAGATATCTTTATAATTCAAAAGTTCTGAACTCATGAGCTTTTGGTCACCTTATGATGTTGAGATAGGTTTATAGGAAAATCCTTATGTCCCAGCAGGATAATACACCAGTCACTGCCAGTAAATGCTTTTAAACACTACTGCACACGAATGTTATATGAAAGTATTTATCCAAAAATAGCATATTCTACATATTCGTTCATACATATTTCATATTTTGTGTTATTTTCGTTGAATGAAAATAACACTTGTGATATGTGGCTAATTAAATAACTATACGATTGGAATGAAAACCAAGAAGCTGCGCTTAACTCTACTGAAAGACAGACTTGGAATTTCTCGGCTGGAAAAAACCAGCCCTACGCCTGTTTGGGCAAGAAATAAAGGATTAATCTCCATCACAAGGACGGAAGAGGAACTATCAATAGTCTGTCCACAGAAAAATATTCCATCAGACGTTATTCAAAGAAAACAAAAAAGACAGAAGAATGATGCGATTTACATCTTCCATCCTTGTTTTATTTCTTCTATGATAATCTGTTTGTCTTTTTCACTCAGTTAACCCTTATTGCATTACAGATCTTCCTTGATGTACTGGATCATCCTCGGTGTCAGCATTGGAATGATCTGCGGAAGCATGTTCGGCATCAGGTTCCCCATTGCCTGTGGCATGAGATCAGGCATCTGCTCCTTCATATCATCGGACATCTGAACACGTTTCTCGACAGCTTTGAGCATGTCAGGCATGATCTTTGGCATTATGGATGGCAAAAGCATTGGCATCATGACAGGCATCATTGGCTTCATCAGGAGGTCCATGCCCGGTACGTACTTGACCATCTTCATCATACCACGCAGCGGAGCAGGCATTGCATCCATCATCTGAGGCAACAGTTCCACCATCAGGTCGGTCATGTTCTCAGGTTTCAGGAGCGCGATCATCTGGTCGAATGTCACCCATGCGGTAAGTGCGGTGTTCGTCGTATCAGGAATATCATATCCCATACTGCGGGCAACGGTTGCTGAAAGGTCCTGGACATCCACCGGACTGCCACTCTTCTCTGCAGCTATTCTCAGCTGTACCTGACAGCATGGACAGGCAGCTACCATAATGTCAGCACCGATATCCTCAGCCTCCTTCAGCCTCATGTTACCGATGACGTTAGCAACATCCGGATCTGCAACCAGTGTCAGCACTGAACCACAACAGTGGCCTTCTGCCCTGTTGTGCTCCATTTCACGCAGTTCGACACCTGGTACCGATTTGATCAGGTCCCTTGGTGGCTCATAGATACCACCGGCACGACCCATGTGACATGCATCGTGGATTGTGACGACCTTGTCAAGAGGTGTTACGAACTTCTCAGAAAGAATGTCAAGCTTGTCCTGAAGCACCTGCGAATAGTGCTTTGCCTCGAAGTCGTATTCGATACCGAGCTTCTCCGCCCACTGACGATAGAAGGTATCCCATACCAGCCAGCATGCAGGACAGGATGTGATAACGGTCTTGACACCCTTCTTCTTCATGTTCTCGATGTTCATCCTCATGATCTTCTCGAAAACATCCCACTTGCCGGCAGCAAGCATAGGGATACCACAGCAGGATTCTTCCTTGCCAAGATATGTTATCTCCATACCTGCATCTGTCAGCAGACGCACTGATGCTTCAGCGATGTCCTTCTCCACAAAGGAAGCGGTACAGCCTGCAAAGTAAGCATATTCGGCCTTGTCCTTGATCTTAGGCTTAAGGTCATCTGGCAGCCATTCTTCCCTGTTCTTGAGGTATTCTCCCCAGATGTTACGCTCTTTAAGCAGGCTGGAAGCCATGATCTCGAACGGCGGGATGGTCATCATGCCACGCTCTAAGACCAGTTCTTCCCTCATGGTCATCCAGGAATCATTGATCGGAAGGTCAAGCTGGCATCTGTGGTCACATAGCTCACAGGTTGTACAGGCAAGGAAAGTATCTGCCTGCTCCTGTGTCATTTTATCCCTTCCGGCAAGGTATTCCTTGATAAAGAACCACTTACCTCTCGGGGACTGGGATTCCCATCCGCGACCATAGTACTGGTCACACTCCTCAACACAGTAACCACACTGTGCACAGGTGTATGCATGGGATACGATGTCTGCAGGGATATCCTTCTGTTTTTTGAACGTCTCGTTCCCTACACCGCTTCGGTTTCCGACAAATCTCATGATTGGTTCGAAGGCCTTGGAGAATGCAATTCCGGTCTTGAGGATGCCTTTACCTGAGATGGTCTCCGGGTTCATGATATCATCCGGATCGACCTGATGCTTCAGTGCCAGCATCTTCTTAAGACGGTCACCATAGACCTTTTCTGCCTCTTTTGCAAAGTAAAGTCCTGAAGCATAGATTCTACCACCATTCTCCTCAGCGATCTTGATAATGCTGATACCAAGTGGGAATGCAAGGTTGAACTTGAATGACCTCTCGGAGTGAGGAATGAAACAGAGGAGGATCACATTTCCGTCCTTTGCGACCATACCTTCTATGAGCACAGGAAGATCGATCTTAGCTTTGATCTCATTGAAGACCTTGCCGACCTTGTCAACAGGAACGATGATCTCCGCAGGGATGAACGAAGGACCAAGCCTCTTGACCTTCATGGAACGGAACCATTCGCTGGCTTCATGTTTGGAAATATCTTCAGAAAGGATCTTGCCACCATTGCTGGTTATGATATTTTCAAGGGAACTAACATCCCTTGACTCTGGATAAATGAAGTTACAAAGATATGACTTCGGCAATTCCGGCCTGTCCTCGACTACCGGTTCGCCATGGTGGGTAGAAAATGGCATTTCATTTTTCATGCCTGCCCAATCGGGATTTATAAATGAGATAGACCACAGTGGCACTTTTTCTTTAGATACTTCCAGGAGAGCCTTCTGCATGGACTCTGAATCAGCGAATTCCGCAGAGATGGATGCGGTATCTTCCTTATTGCGTATCTTCAGGGTCACCTGGGTAATGATACCAACAGTACCCATACTTCCGATGAGGCTGTCCATTTCATCGCCTGTGAAATCCCTGACCTCGCCGGTTGGCAGTACTGCTCTTGCAGAGACCATGGTGTCCTGTGACCAGCCGTATTCATAGCTACCATAACCGATACCGTTCTGTGCAAGCCACCCACCTACTGTTGCAGCCGGGGCACTTGAAGGCATGGCGCAGACAGAAAGGTCCTTTTCATTGAGCTTTCTCTCAAGGCGTTCCCATACGATACCTGCTCCGACAGTTACGGTCATATTCTCAGGATCGATGGATATGATGTCGTTCATCAGGTTGACATCTGCAATGATACCGCCTTTTGTAGGAATGACACCACCATAACCGGATGATGCTCCGGCACGGGGGACAATAGGAATAGAATATTTTAGTGAGAAATCCATCAGTTTGACAATATCATCCTCTGTACGCAATTTGACTATCGCTGCAGGGTCGGTGTTGCCTAACATCATCTTTGCCATTGACGGAAGTGCTCCGACATCATGACAGTAGAAGTGTCTTTCACGTTTGCTGAAATTCACGCGGTCGCCAAATATGCCACCGAGTTCCTCCTCCTGGGAGGAGGTGAGGTTTGCTGTGTTTTTTACCATACGATCTTCCTCCTTATAATGTGGGTCGTTTTTCAATATAAACTTTTAAGTTATTTTTTGAGATTTATCCAATTTAAAAAAGAAAAAATTGGAAACAAATATTCTTCATTTTAGAATGACAGTGAATCCTTCGGGCATTTCTCAACACATCGTCCGCATTTGATACAATCCGGGTTGTTGCCTATATCACGAACTTTAAGTTCCATGGGACAGACCTTCTCACAGAGCTTGCAGTCAACACATGACTCATGATCCATCTGAAGCTGGTGTTTGTTACCGCCGATGAACCTCTGCATTGTTCCCATTGGACAGGCGTTACACCAGGATCTTGTATTGAAGTAACCTCCAAGCATTGTGCCGATGATGGTTGTTACAAGACACATTGAGACAAGGATGGTACCGATGAGCTCAAAGGTGTTCTGTGCAGCAAATGTGACTGAGATACGGTACATCATGAGAGCCATCATGAGCGTGAATGCAGGAACCCTGACCCACATGCTTGACAGGATCTTTGGGATCTTCCTTTTCTTTGAGATCTTGATAATCCCGTAATCGAAGTAGCTTCCACGTGGACAGAGATTCCCACAGAACCAACGCCCTCTGAAGAGGCTGGTTATGAACAGTGTACCCATGACAAGGAACATGAAGTAACCAAGGATCGGATACCAGAGACCCCCGAGAGAGACTATGACCACCAAAGAACCAAGATAAGGTGTTATCTTAAGCATTTACCAGCCCTCCAGTTCCTGTTCGACCTTCGTTACCCATTTGCTGACAATGCCCATGATCAGCTCTTTGATCTCTGTTTTGCTGTTTATCCTGTAAATGAATGAATATCCGCCTCCGTCGAGGTTGTTCTGTGATTTTGTCAGTATACCTTTCTCATGCAGCTTCTTGACAGACCTCTGGACGGTTGAAAGGTCGAGTTCTGTAAGAATTGCGATCTGCTCCGTTTTGCTCCAGATATCAGGCTCTTCAAAGAAGTACTCCAATACTTTCATGTCAGCCCGCGTCAGGTTCAGAGCACATTTTATCACATCTTTAATTTTGAATTCCTTACATGCGAAATCTATCATTGAATCACCTTCATTTATTATCAGTACTGCTACATTGCCACAGTTCTATATAAACATGGTTAAGTACTGGAGGAAGAGGGATGGTTTTGGCAGTACCGTGGATAACTGTGAGGATCTGGCAGTTTTTCAAATTGTAAAAGATTATTCAGGATACAAGAGTATATCAAAAAATAAACAGTTCATACCAATACTTTCACATTGCTTGCCAAATGTTTATAATGTTTCTATTTGTATTGTTTCATACGATAAAGAAGATGATTTGTATGAGGAAAGATTTTGAGAAAAGAAGCAAAGAAAATCTAAATTGTTCATTATGTGAAAAAAGATATCAATGTAAATTGGTTGAACAAGGTTTTCCAGAAATTTGTGAGAAAAATTCAAACAAAAGAAATAAAACAAAATCTGAAATTGCTCCAAAAAAATCAAACCTTTCAAAAAAGCAATCTAATCCAAACCATTTTAGAACGGGAAGAATATACAAAGTGAAAATTGTAGAAAAAACAAGATTTGGATTGGGCGTTGCAAAAAAAATGAATTCTAGAATATATGTTGAAAACTATATTGGTATGAAAATCGGAGATGAAATAAAAATTCAAATAATTCAAAATAATAACAATAATAACATACATGCTAAAAAAGTAAACCCGGAAGCAAAAACACCCATCAAAAAAAGACAAGTATTAGTCCCAAACATTCCAAATACCACATCAGAAGGTGAATTAATCGCTTCAAGCCCGTGGGTGGATTCTCAAGGAAAAAGAAATAAGAACGGAACATTTTCTTACAAAAAATGTAATGCATGCGGTGGAAGATGTTCATGGGATTCAAGCCAAAATAACTATTTTTGTGAAAAATGTGGATTTGAAAATTGAACAAAAGAGAACATGAACAATACATATACACCAACGTACAACAACCGACATTGGAAAAAAGAATCGCCTGCCGGATTTTACCTACATATTTATCAATGATGGACTATTATCAAAACGGCAGGAGATTAACATGAGCACACGCGAGTATATGCTTGGAAACGTGGCGATCGCACGCGGTATCGTGGAAGGAGGAGGTAAAGTTATCTCCGGGTATCCCGGTACGCCTTCTTCTGAGATCGTTGATACGTTATCTGCAATGAAAGAACGTGATTTCTACGTTGAATGGTCAGTTAATGAAAAAGTTGCTATGGAGGTTGCTGCAGGAGCTGCCATGACAGGTGTGCGTTCTGTGGTGACAATGAAACACGTCGGTCTGAACGTTGCAGCAGACCCCCTTATGACACTTTCTTACATGGGTGTCAAAGGTGGAATGATCATCATTGTTGCTGATGATCCTGCATGTCATTCATCACAGAATGAACAGGACACACGTAAGTATTCCGAATTCTCACTTATGCCATGTCTTGACCCTTCCACCCCACAGGAAGCAAAGGACATGATCCCATACGCATTCGAACTTTCCGAGAAGTTCGGGCTCCCTGTGATATTCAGGCCAACAACAAGGATATCACACGGCAAATCCAACATCGAGCTTGGGCCAATAACCGAACACAGTGTCGAAGCAAAGTTCGAAAAGGACACTTCACGCTGGGTAATGATCCCAAGCAATGCAAGACTCAGGCACCCACACCTCCTTGAGATACAGGACGGTATCAGGGAAGAGCTTGAGAACTCACCATGGAACGACCTTACCATCAACGAGAACTCAAAGATCGGCATCATCGCATCCGGCCTGGGCTCAGTATATGCTAAGGAAGCCATGGAGAACCTCGGTCTGGAAGTATCCTTCCTGAAGATCGGTGCATATCCTGTACCTGAAGGTCTTATCAGGAAGATGTATGAGCAGGCTGAGACAGTGCTTGTCATCGAGGAACTTGAGCCTATAGTGGAAGACCGCTGTAAGATCATAGCAAAGGACATCGAAAGCCCTGTGAAGATACTCGGTAAGACAGACGGTCTTGTTCCAAGGGTCAGCGAACTCACAGTCGATATCTGTGTAAAGGCGATCGGAGAAGCTTTCGGCATTGAAACGAATGTTCCGGAAATAGCTGAAATTGATATGGAACTGCCACCAAGACCACCTGCAATGTGTCCCGGATGTTCACACCGTGCGGCCTACCATGCAATGAAGAAGGTCTTCGGCAAGAACGCTGTGTTCCCAAGTGACATCGGTTGCTACACCCTTGGCATACAGAACGGAACCGTCGATACAACACTATGTATGGGTGGAAGTATCACCGTTGCATCAGGTATCTACGATGCAGGTGAGAAGCAGCCTATCTGCTGTTCCATTGGAGATTCCACATTCTTCCATACCGGGATGAATGGGTTGCTCAACGCGGTCTACAACAAGGCCAACATCACAATAACCATCCTTGACAACCGTATCACTGCAATGACAGGTCACCAGCCAAACCCTGGCATGGGACTGACATCCACAGGCGAACCTACAAAAGAGGTCGATATGGAACTGCTCTGCCGCGGACTTGGTGCGGAATTCGTGGAAACCGTCGATCCGTATGATGTCAAGGCCACCGAAGAAGTGTTCAAACGTGCAAAGGACTTCGAAGGTCCTTCTGTGGTCATCACAAAACAGGCATGTGTCATCTCAGCACGCAGAGCCGGTGTCAGACGCATACCTTTCAGAGTTGATACAGAGAAATGTATCGGATGCAGAATGTGTGTCAATCTCGGATGTCCTGCTATCGAGTTCGATAAAGAATCAAAGAAAGCACATATCAATGCAATGTGCACAGGTTGTGGACTCTGTAGTGTAGTCTGCAAGTTCGATGCTATCGTGGAGGTGCAGAAATGAGCAGTAAAGCTTCTGAATTTGATCTTGTTATCTCAGGTGTCGGTGGGCAGGGAGCGATCCTTGCATCAGATATCATCGGCAGGTCAGCAGTCCTTGAAGGAAAAAGCGTAAGGGCAGCAGAAACACATGGAATGGCACAGCGTGGCGGTTCAGTTGTCAACCACATCCGTATTGGCTGTGACCTTGGCTCCATGATCCCGCTCAAAGGCGCAGATTGTCTGCTCGCGCTCGAACCCGTGGAAGCCCTGCGTTACATCGAGTTCCTTGCAGATGACGGTGTCATCATCATGAACACCGAATCAGTCTACCCGGTAACGGTCAGTACAGGAAAGGCAACTTACCCGCCTGTTGACAGCATCGTGGAAAAGCTGAAGGAAACACACCGCGTCATCGCTTTCAATGCAGGTGAAAAAGCAGCAGAGGCCGGAAGCAGGCAGGCAACGAACGTTGTCCTTGTCGGAGCCGTTTCCAACTTCCTGCCTATCAAGACGGAAACCCTGCTTGACCGCGTTAAAGAGATGGTCCCTCCAAAGACCATTGACACGAACGTAAAAGCATTTGAAATGGGAAGAAGCATGGTCGAATAAGACCATAGCTTCAATTTTTTGTTTTTTAACCAGAGATGTATACCATCAGGACAGAAGATCTCGACCTGGATTTTACGCTCGACTGCGGTCAGGTGTTCCGCTGGGATAAGGACGGTGACTGGTGGACAGGCGTTGTCAACGGTGCTATTGCCCGCATAAAGCAGAACCCTGGAACCGCTGACCTGTTGGTCGATTCATCTCTTGATGAAGACTTTTTTTATCATTATTTCAGGCTCGACGACGACCTGCCGGCAATATTCGAGCAGATCGACAAGGACGAGCATATGGATATTGCGATCCGTAAATATCACGGATTACGTTTGATACGTCAGGATCCCTGGGAATGCCTTATCTCCTACATGCTTGCCACTGCCTCGAACATCCCGCGTATCAAGAAGAACATATCCATGCTTTCAGCAATGTTCGGAGAAGAACTGGAAGACGGTCTCTACAGCTTCCCGAAAGCAGAAGACCTCGCAGCAACCTGCTGTGATGAACTTTGCGAATGCAAGATGGGATTTCGCACAGCCCGTATAATCAAGGCAGCAAATGTCATTGTAAGCGAGGACATTGTCCTTGATGAACTGTTCCGGCTTGACTATCAGGCTGCAAAGAAAGAGCTGATGTCACTGGAGGGTATCGGTGAGAAGGTTGCTGACTGTATCCTGCTGTTCGCCTTTGATAAGATGGAAGGCTTCCCTGTGGATACCCACGTGGAGAAGATCGTCAGGACCTACTACGGCAATGACCCTTTCTTTGAAGACAAGGTCACCAAGACAAAAATAGGAAACTGGGGCAGGCAATATTTTGGGAAGTACTGCGGCTACGCCCAGCAATACCTGTTCTACCAGAAACGTCTCGAAGGCCTTATCTAAAGCCACTCAAAGCCAGCTATTGATGAAACTTCGAAGTCCCTCGTCATTCAACTCAAGGATCTGTTCACCTTCAAGAATGGTAAACCCTTCCCTTACGCTCTTTGAGATGTGCTTTCCAAGGGAACATCCGGCAACTTCGGATTCCAGAAATACAACTGCATCGGTATATTTGCGGGGGATCTCAGCAACATAGAAACCATCCTTAATGCTCAGCGAGTAAGCATCCGGATTATCCACATATTTTGCCCTGAATGCTTCAGCATGAGCTCGTACCCAAACCGGTGGCCCTCTGTGCCTTTTCACATCAGGAAGTGTTCTTGACAACATCTCCAGGAATACGATCGAATCCTCGCCACTCCATTTACCTGCCTTCAAAACGGTAAACTCGTTCTTTTCAAGCAGTGGTACAATGGAATGTTCCATCTTCGCGAACTGCGGATAGAAAATATCATCCACAACATCAGGTGTCTTGAAAACAATAGCTATCAATGATGTACCACGGCGATTCATCCTGTCCAGCAGATCGTCGTCCGAGATAGGAGGTTTTGCAGAAGAGAAGAACATACTTTCATCGGGAGCATTAAGGAAGCTTCTGGAAACATCTATGAACGTACAGAACTTGTCCAGAGACAGTGCTGCAGCCACATTCCTTCGGGGGTCTGTGGGATCGATAACAACAAGAGGGTCCTCGAATTTCAGGCAGCCGTGTTCCATGTGGTCCAGAAGCAGACCCGGATGCCATTCACAGGCAGCTTCCAGCACCTTTTCGAAAGAACCGTAGTTGATCACCAACAGCTCTGTGAGATACCCCGAGAAACCTTCGGTCTTAAGTTCGGAGCCATAGACACCTGTACCTTTCATGAACTGCTTGAGCAACAGTACATCGTCTTCGCGACCATGGAGATGGGCCTTTATGAACTCATTGTGAAAAGGAGTCCTGTCCACTGCAGAAAGGATACATGATGCACTGGAAACACTATAACATGGAACAAGATCAACGTCAAAACCACCGTATTTCATCTTGACGTAAGGATGCTCAGCATAGTGTTCATCCCACTCCTGTGCTTCTTTTGCGATCTGCCGGCCAATGGACAGACCGTAGCTTTCAAGGTCCTCACGGCTTGTCGTATCAGGGAACATGATGAATATATCAAGATCATGAGTTCCGGATATCCAAGTACCTCTGGCAGCTGAGCCTACAAGTTGTGTCTTTACACCCGTTAAGCCAACTTTAAAGGTCATGCAATCGATCTTGTACATCAGTTCATCGGCAACTTTGGTCAGGCGTGCCCGTTCTTCATCTGATGGCTTGATCTTATCCAGAATTCTGTTTTTGATATCTTCCATGTTCACTCTCTCAATGATAGTCCTTGTACATACTACTCCTCAAAGGTATAAAACCATTTGATATAGAACCATTTTTGAATACAGGTTCTTTTGTGTGCAGGATACTATACAGATGCTTTAATTACCAAAACAGATAACCATTTATACAGATTAAAACTATATTTTACTGTACTTCCAGAACAAAAATACCATTCGGAGGCTCAGGGGGAACGACCGGAAATATCGGGGAGCCGGTGCCGAAATGGAACCACTAAAGATCACTACGGAGGAGTCTATAACATGATAAGTGAAAAGATGGTCGATGCGCTTAACTCACAGATCAACAAGGAAATGTATTCTGCATACCTCTACATGGCAATGTCCGCTTACAGTTCGAACATCGGACTTAACGGGTTCGCGAACTGGTTCATGATCCAGTATCAGGAAGAGATGGTACACGCCATGAAGCTCTACAATTATATTAGTGATCAGGGAGCTCCGGTCGAACTTATGGAGATAGAAAAACCACCACAGGATTTCGGCACTGCACTTGATATGTTCTATGCAACCCTTGAGCATGAGCAGTTCATCACACGTTCAATCAATGACCTTGTTGACCTTGCAATAGAAGAGAAGGACCATGCAACCCATATCTTCCTCCAGTGGTACATCACCGAGCAGATCGAGGAAGAAGGGAATGACAATGAGATCATCGACAAGCTCAAACTTGCAGGCGAGGAAGGTAACGGCCTGTTCATGATCGACAAGGAACTTGCAACAAGGATATTCAACCCGCCTGCAGCAGTAACTGACTGGACACAGGTCAGGTGATATTTGTGACAGGAAATCCAGAAGAAGTAAAGCAGGTCAAAGGCTCTATGCCGAAAGCTATCAGAATGGCTAAAGAGATGGACGATGACTTCGGACAGGGACTTGCAGGGTTCTACAAGGCTATCTGGAAGGACAGGGAAGACGGACTTTCAATGAAGAACAAACACCTCATTGTCTTCGCCATAGCCTGCTCCAGGAACAACACCAACAGTGCCAAGAAGATCCTTGTGAAGCTCAAGAAGCACGGTGCTACAAGAGCTGAGATCAATGATGCAATGATGATGGCCTCATGGGCTGGCGGAATCCAGAACTTTACTGACATCAGCACCGATGTGCTGCCGGAAATGGATAAACTTGGATTCTAAGGCTTTATCAAAGCCTTAACTTCTTTTTTGTGGTCACAATAACTTTGTGCTTCAATGTTGCATATGATGCAATACCTGAGGCCATTGGATTTGCAAAACCCCACGATCTTTTTGTTTGCTGTAAATTTTATCACTGAAGCTACAAAGAACATTACAAAATATGTCCTAAAATTGCCTTGCTCCGGACATTAATCAGAATAAAGGATATTCTTCGGGCTGATTAATATCAATCGGATCGATGAAAGATTGTCACAGTAATTGATATATATGATAACAGTCATAGATTTTTACAATGTTGAGCTCAATTGGGTCTTGCAGGAACAATTACAGTTGCAGGATTTGCTGGTCTAATAGGTCTACTTATATCACCTGCTGCTTCAGTAACACTGAATACATTAGTTACTATAAGAGTGAAAAACTTTTATTGGAAGGAACAAAGTTGGGAATTTATTAAGGAGGATTTTGCTAAATCTCTGTTTTCAAACATTGAAGGGTAATAAATGGACATCAAAAAATTAATACTCTCAATTATCATATCTTCAGTGATCATCGTTATTACAACTGGAGTAAACCATCTAGAGCACGCATTGCGCACAACAATTGGGGACTTATTGACATTTCCTATTGTGTTTTTCAGCATGTTTCTTTTACCGATAGCTCCTATTATGTATGGATTGATTACAAGGGATAAAATCGGATCCGTTATAATTGGAGTTATACCTGTAATCGGACTTTTTCTTAATATATATTTGAGCTTAATCATATCAGGAGACTTTACCAGTATGGATACTCTTACTTATTTTGGGATCCTGGCTGTCCTCGGTGGTTTGGAAGGCTATTTTGCATCAATAAAAGAAATACAGTACAATATTCTTGCGATATGTTGTTTTCTGTTCTGGGTAGTATTTTTTATAAGAGGGTTTGTTGATTGAACTCAGAGGCATGCTGTTCACCTGAAAATTCAGTACATTTGGTGGGGAGTGCATGCACTGTCAAATTATATAGGGTTAAAAAATAGAACTGTCAAAGTGGGGGTATAATTATTAAAAAAATACTAAACTACTCATTAGCTTAGAAATTTTGGTGCTAATTCTGCTGAGTTACTTTATTGTTTATCCTCTTTTATTGGTCGGATCTCCAACACCTCTATTTTATATAAATAACAATGATCTCCAAAGCCATGAAGTAATCGTTGAAGTATTTGACTCACATAATAAATCCATATTCAAAGAAACGTATGAATTGGCTCCCGAAGAGCACGTATCGCAACCTAAATCATTATGGCTACTGTTTCGATGGTCAATGCCATGGTCTAAGGGAAAATATATGTATTGGGCAGAGGGAGAGTATGAATTTAAAGTTAGTTTAGACAGAAATATTACGGACACTTGTAGAACACTGCCACATGCCTGGAGTTCTGTAGATATAGATATAAATAAAGCAAATACTTCCAACTTTCCCATGGATATAGGAGTAATAACTGTATAATCCATTGAATCCCGGAACATATCACTGTTGATCTTGGGCAATTTTGGAATTTTATTTATATCGAAGTGGTGATGACAAGGATTGTGTGACCTTCCTAGCTTCACATTGCTCCTGCAGAGACCTCGACTGAGAGCGGTAAATTCCAATGCAGTGGCACATTTTAGTGGAAATGACCATTGCAGACACCAAAAACACAAGCAACATCATGAAAATATCCCGGAATTATCCTGTTTCCGACATTAATCAGAATGGTGAATATTAATCGGACTGATTAATATTAACCGGATCGATGAATATTCATCACAGTAATTAATGTATAAGATGAAAGTAATAGATTTTTCTGGAGTGGGGGCTCAACCGGATTTGGGTAGAAGCTGAACCCCACGTGCCCGGAGGCATGATTAGGTTTTAACCTTTGTACTATATAAGCCTAGCTTTGCCTTCTGGAATGAATAAAGCAGGAGATAAAATAAATGAAAATAAACATGAAATTTGGGATGGGTGTGATACTTGCCGCAATGTTGCTGGTAAGCATGGCATTTGTACCGGCTGTGAGTGCGCAAAGTGGGCTTCCAAACAAAGATCAATATGTCAATTCAACAAACGATGTTAGTATAGAAGATGCTGAAGCAGTTGCTTCATATTATGTACGATACATCCCGTCGTTTATGGAAAACTTCCAGGGATGGCAAGAAGCAACTGTGGAACAATCCGAAGTATATTATGATCTCGATGGTAAAAAATCGGCTTATGCCTTCAACGTAATTGAAAATGGACAGTATGCAGGATATATTCTTGTTTCAGCAACGAAGGATAATTACCCGATTCTTGAGTTCTCAAAAGGCAAAACACCAAATGCAATAGCAGAACTTACAACTCGTTCTGAAACAATGGCAAAAGAGCGTGCAAACAAAAACAAATTATCCATTGGAAAAGCAAGACCTCTTTATCTGGGTGCAACTTTTTACTATAAGGAGTATCCTCTGATAGATGCACATGGAAAAACTGTAGACAGTGTAGTAGTGGATTTGACAGCACCATCGATAGTAGACTTTACCGAATTACAGATGGAAATCCCAATCGGTGAAGGGGATTTACTACAACAACAGCAGATGAAAAAGGAGGAAGCTAGTGTACAATGGGATGCTTTAGAAGAAAGAATGTTGATGGAGAGCACCACAACAGAAAGTACATTATCCGGTAGTTTGGGATATATCTATGACGTACCTAACTATCTATGGCATGTAGGGTGTTCTCCAACCGCAGCTGCGATGGTGCTGGGATATTGGGACATCCATGGTTATCCAAATATTCTCCTTTCCAGCGACGAAAAGCCACTGATAGAAGAGTTGGCAGCTGCAATGGAAACATCTGATTGGCCACGGCCGGATGGAGGGACTTGGCCATGGGATATTGACAACGGGATAGAGACAGTCTGCAAAAATCATGGATATAGCAACTTCGATGCAAGCAATGATTACTATGTATCATGGAATGAAGTAAAAACTGAAGTGGATGGGAACAGACCTTTTGTGATTAATATGTTACAGGGTGGCACAGGCAGTGGATATTCTCAACCCTATGGAGATCATCGTGTTACTTGTATTGGATACTCCGATGGGACCGAAGACTATGTTTTCATACATGATACCTGGGATACAGAAAATCACCATTACATAGCGTTTGGAAACTGGTGGGGTGCAATGGCAACATGGGTGAGACCTTAATCACCCACTTTATTTTTACAGAATTTTAAGGTATGGAAAATGAACAAAAAAGCAATTCTGTTGGTACTTTTTATAACTGCTGTTGGAGTATGGTTTATTCTTGATTTCATTACGATTGGTCCAGGTCTCCCCCCTTCTGAATCCATGCCAGATTGGTATGTCCCAAAATCAATCACTGATAGTAAACAAGAATGTACTCCATTCTTTCCAAAAATCTCAAAATTTTGCAGTTATGGGAATTATACACGAAGGACGATGTTAGCTGTATGGTACTTTGATGATGATAAAAAGTTCCTGCAATCAGAGAATGAATTGAACGAATATTTATCAGAACATGGAAAAATTTCTACTCTACAATTAGATATAAGTGAAGAAATAGATGAAGAAATCAAAAGACTTGAAAGTAAGAATGTCTGGCGACCAACACTAGGTCCAAAACGTTTCGATGCCACCAAGTATGAAAGTGAAATAACGTCCGGATATTTTTTGGTATATAAAAATCCATTCCTTGAAAGCAGAGAAGACTACTTTATAGTTTACTATGGAACCAGAGAATCTGTTAATCTCTCAGAACAAACTCCAGTATTAAAAAAGCTGATTGCAAAGTCATATTATATGGCTAATGAAGATGGAACAGTAGAAGGTCTAAAAATATAATGGGAAAGCTACTGTGATAAATGAAAATTGAATAGTATCCAGGAGGCGGTTCAATCCACCTTTTTATTGTTCAGAACATTGGTGGAAAAATTAATGAACATTAAAAATTTAGTCATTTCAATAATCATATCTTCAGTGATTATCGTTACTACAACTGGAGTATTTCATTTTGAACATAATTAGATACAACAATTGGTAGCTCATTGACATCTCTGATTGAGATTTTGGGATTATTTCTTCTCGCACTGGCCCTAATCATGTATGGATTGATCACAAGGGATAAGATCGGATCCGTCATAATTGGAGTGGTACCTGTGGTCGGACTTTTCCTTTATTTCGAATTGAGTTCAATCATATCTGGAGAATTTATCAGTATGGGGATTCTTGCTTATTTTGGAATTCTGGCCATCCTCGCTGGTATGGAAGGCTATTTTGCATCAATAAAAGAAATACAGTACAACATTCTTGCGATATGTTGTTTTCTGTTCTGAGTGGTAATTTTTATCAGAGGATTTATTGATTGAACTCAGAGGCATACTATTTACCTCAAGGGCCGGTACATTGGATGGATAGGATGTGTACTTTCAAATTTGGGATAAATAAGTTTTTAGGTCAAAGTACACCGGCCTCAAATCATTATAACTTTTGACCGATCCTTATAATACTCAAAGAGTCTCTTTCCCCAGCCAACCGCCGTCGGATAAAAGCTGAATATGCCATTCGTGATATCATAGGTCACCCCGTCTTTTTTGTACAGGCTCAATGACAGGCATTTATCGGTGACAATGAGCCCCAGTCTGATGTTTTCATCCATGACCATTAATTTGAAGTTTTCATAATCCTTCAGTGCATTGATCTTTTCGACATAGGGTTCCTGCTTCAATTGTTCTGCAACATCGGAGGAAACTACAAGTTCAACAGGAATTCCCTCACATACCTTTTTTGATATGGAATCCGCATATTCCGTGGTTACGACGGATGAGACCCCGAACACATGCTCAGCCTCTTTTATGATCTTCAGATTAGTGCCGTATACATTGAATATCTCTATATTGCTATCACTGATGATCTCGGAATTGTAAAGGTATCCGATCTCCTTCAATAATGAGGAAGGTATTACTTCGAGGCAATGATCTGACCAGAAACACTTATGCTTATTGATTGTCCCCATTATCATGAAGGAATCCACGATCCTTGATGCTATGATCTGTCCGAGCCGGGTCAGGCAGTATCCGTCTTTCTTTGCCTCTATAAGCTGGCCAGATTCCAGTTTCCTGATCTTTGGCAGTATTGCCTGGGATGTGCTGCCGGTAATTTCACGCAGTTGAGAAAGCGTTTTGCTGCCTTCATTTAATGACAGCAGTATCTCGGTAATGAGTCTGGATCTGTATATCGCCTGGACATCATTCCCGGCTTTTCTGTAGATCTCAAGAATATCCATATCCTGTACCATTCTGAAGAGGTATGCAGATAATCTGCTCATGGTGATTTATTGAATGTTCTGGTAGTTTTACGTCTTTTGTCTGCCTAGACGAAAGTAAAATCTCGTACCTTTGCTCCCAGTTAAAATATACAGTGTCATTATAAATAAGTTATTTGGAATAAAATTACACGTAGAATATAAATTATATGGCTGGATTAACAATAAAAACATTATGAATGTAAAATATATGGGATTTCGCCCCAATACTTCATGTGACGCAATATCTGAAATCATCAGATTTGTGAATAAGTCATGATTTTTTTTGTTTGCTGTAAATGTTATCCGCTGAAACCACAAGGAACATCATGAAAAATATCCAGGAATTATCCTGTTACTGACATTAATCAGAATGGTGAATATTAATCGGTCTGATTAATATTAACCGGATCGATGAATATTCATCACAGTAATTAATGTATATGATGAAGGTAATAGAATTTTCCGGAGTGGGGGTCAACCGGATTTAGGTAGAAGCTGAACCCCACGTGCCCGGAGGCAAGATTAGGTTTTAACCGTTGTACTATATAAGCGTAGCTTTGCCTCCTGAAATGAATAAAGCAGGAGATAAAATAAATGAAAACAAACATGAAATTTGGAATCGGTGTGATACTTGCCGCAATGTTGCTGGTAAGCATGGCATTTGTACCTGGAACAGCGTTTGCGAATGGCAACAATCCAGATAATTTACAAAAAATCGAGTTTGATAAAAATTCACTCGAATTTGCGGAAATACTAGACGATTTTGAAACGGTCACAGTAAATCCTGCAATTTTTAAAAAATCTGCGGATGATGGTTTGGTAAAACTAAGACTGTTAGGAAAAGAATTTGATATAGAACTTCAGGAAGTTTCTATCCAAAGCGAAGATGCAAAACTTGTAATAGTAAATGAAACCGAACAATATGTCATGGATGCACCAAAAATACATACATACGAAGGGAAAATTATTGGTGATTCAAACAGCAGTGTTTTGTTGACAGTAGCTGATGACGTCATTCTTGGAAAAGTTGCAGTTGAAGATAAATCCTACTATCTTGAACAAACCAACAAAAAACATAATGGAAAGGTTGTCCATGTTGTTTATGTTTCAGATGCAATAAAGAAAAGAGAAATTCTAGAGTATAATACCGATGGAACACTCGAACAAGCACCTCTAGAAATTTTGCCATTACCCGAAAAAACCACCTCACTAAGTACACTGAGTACAACCACTGTTGATCTTCTGGCAGGTTATGATACGGAATTTTCTAATAAATTCTCTAATCCTACGGCTGAAATTAACAATATGGTAGCCAGTGCAAATAGTGCATTCTCTGCAGCGAATGTAAATCTGAATACCAAAGCCATCTACTACTATTCAAATATCCAAAATGATGATGCAACCGCTGTCAGAGATAATTTTGTATCTGAAGCTTCAAGTGACAGAGACAGTGATAATTGTGATCTGGCATTTTTATTCTCTGGAAAAGAGTTCGACGGTTCTGTTATTGGAAAATCTATGCAATATACAGGAAGCTCAAGTGAAGCATATGCGGTAGCTCAGATGGTATCGCCTGGAATCTTTTCGTCTTATGGTGCAACTTATAATGAAAGATGTATTCTCACAGCACATGAGATTGGACATAATTTCGGTGCAACCCATTCTGAAGCCTATAAATGGAATATTGCAAGTACAACCCATTTCACAACAATGTGGAGTCCATTCGCAGGTACATCCTATCCAGATTATATGGAACTTGAATTCTCTAATATAAACGACCATGGAGACTCTAGTCACAACAATATCGCGGATATTATAGCTAATAAAGGAACGGTTGCAGGATTCCAATGAATTGTTAGTGGATAATTGTGTAATTTTAATCCCATTGTTAAATCAACAATATTCAAATAAGTGGGTAAATTTACACAATTTTCTTTTTTTTAAGAATTAAATATAAATTCTTATACTAGATAGGGTCTAAGGGAGTAAAATGACAGAAAAGAAACCAATTCTGGCTGCAATTCTAGGTATAGTTATTGCAGGAATGTTGTTAGCAAGCATTGTTTTTGTTTTACCGTCTCTTTTCCAAAAGCCTGATCCTTTAGTATTTTCCTTAAATAATATGGATATCAATGATCATGAAGTCGCAGTGGAAATCTTTGATTCAAATAACAATTCCATATTCAAAGAATCATATTTGCTGGTTCCAGGAGAGTATGTAAAATCTCCTAAAATAACATGCATAATTGGAACATATAAATATGAAATTACTTTGGATAACAATATTACCAAAACCCAGATGGCAGATGTGCGCTATGCGACTACTTTGAGTAGTTCAGATTCTTTAATTATAGCTATAGTAGACGACCCTGACGATCCTTTGGATATAGGTGTTGTAGTCTCATGATTCTGATCTTAAAGCATGAAAATTCATTATCATAAATTATTTCAATGAGGTTGGTCATTAATGATTGAAAGGCAGATGGTAATTTGTTGCACAATGACGTTCGTTTTTTTAGTTATGAGTACATCTTCAATAGCAGCAACTACAGTCACTGTGAACAATAGCACTGGCCCAGTTGCAGATTATACATCGATACAGACTGCTGTAAATCTTGCAAAAGACAACGATACTATTCTTGTATTCAGGGGAATATATACAGAAAATGTGGATGTGGATAAGGGATTAATTATAATTTCAAAGTCTGGAAATCCAAGTGATACGATTGTACAAGCTGATAACCCACATGATCATGTTTTCTATGTGAGTGCAAATAACGTTACAATCAGCGGGTTTGAAATTAAACAAGCGGAAGGTTCCCTATATAACCGTGTAGCTGGAATATATCTTGATGAAGCTCAGCATAGTATTATTTGCAATAATAGTTTGTCGAACAACTATAGAGGCATCAATCTGTTTGGATCAAATGGCAATAATCTCACAAATAATAATGCATTAAATAACAATTATGGTATCTATCTTGAAAACTCCAGTAACAATGCCCTCACAAATAATACTGCATCAAACAATGGAATAGGATTTTGTCTAAAGAATTCAGACAGCAATGCTTTGTATGGTAATGCTGCCAACTCAAACAACGCATGGGCAGGGATATGGTTACAGGAATCCAGTAACAATAACAGGCTGAATGATAATGTTGCAAATTCGAACAGATTAAGTGGCATTGCCCTCATGCTGTCAGGTAACAATACGCTGAGCAATAATAATGTTTTGAACAATAATAATGGCATCGATCTTGACCGATCCAATGATAGCATACTGAGCAATAACACTGCATTGAACAATACTCGCGGTATCCAGATTTGTACTTCCAGCAACAACAAGCTAATCAATAACAATGTTTCAAATAATGGAGCTGGTATCAATGTTTATGATTCTAATAACAACTATCTGAATAACAACACTGTAAACTCAAACAACAATAATGGAATCAAAATTTGGCGTTCAAGCAGGAACGAGCTCAAAAATAATACTGCAAATTTAAACAACTTTAATGGTATTCACCTTAGGATTTTCAACAACAACAGACTAATTAATAACATTGCAGACTCGAATAACTGGAATGGTATCCATCTTGAATACTCTGAAAACAATGATTTAATCAATAACATTGTAAATCTAAATAAGAAAAACGGCATCAATCTGGATGAATCCAATAGCAACGACTTGAACAATAACACTGCAAATTCTAACATCGATTTTGGCATATATCTGGTGGATTCCAACAACAATATCGTGAAGGGTAATTTCCTATTAAACAATAGCAAAGGTGTTGAGATGATAGACTCCAACAACCAAGTCTACAATAATGAAATCAAAGACAGAGAGATCAATGATAACGAAACTAAGGATAAGGATGTCTCTAACATACCATTCATCGATTCGGTACTGACAGTAATTATATTAGGAATAGCATTTGTATTTCTTAGAAAAAAAGGAAATAAAGACAATAAAAGGAATGGCTAATAGAAGAAGAGGAATATAAGGAACTGGAAAAATAAAAGCAAGGATCGAAGAGCGAATACTCACTCTTCGTCGTAATAACCGATCTCTTCTTTTGTCAGGTAGCATGCAGGGTCATCTGCCCAGACATTACCGTACACAGCCTCGGCCCGTACACGGAAATTGCCGTTGCAGACATCGAACCATTTGCACTTTGCACATCTGTCAGCATTCTCTTTGATGCGGGGCTTCCTGTCCTTAAGACCTGCCATAAGATCATCATCAAGATCTGTCCAGATCTCACTGAACTTCCTTTCCTTCACATTGCCGAAGGTGTAGTGTCTCCAGAACTGGTCGGGGTGCACTGATCCGTCCCATGAAACACAGCCAAAGCCGATACCTGTGGAATTACCGCGGTTCATCTGCAAGAGCTCGTACACTTCCTCTGCACGTTCAGGGTTCTCCTTTGCCAATCGCATGTAGATGTATGGACCGTCACAGTGATTATCCACTGTCAGGACCTCAACAGGCATCCCCTTCTCATGAAGCTGCTTTGTGCGGTCCATGATCAGGTCAACGGTCTTGCGGCTATCTTCGAGCGAGAGGTCCTCATCGATAATTTTGGTACCCCTTCCGGCATAGACCAGGTGGTAGAAACAGATACGTGGTATGTTCTCTTCCTCGATCATATCGAATATCGCAGGAATATCAGCCACATTCTGCTTGTTAATGGTAAAACGTAATCCCACCTTGATGCCCTCTTTCCTGCAGTTGCGAAGACCTTCCATTGCAGCATCAAAAGCGCCTTTCATGCCACGGAACTTGTCGTTCGTCTCACGCACGCCGTCAATGGAAATACCTACATATGAAAGACCGATCTCCTTGAGCGTCTTTGCCGTTTCCTCGTCGATCAGCGTACCGTTGGTGGAGATAACCGCACGCATTCCTCTGGATATCGCATATTCTGCAAGCTCAGGAAGGTCCTTGCGCATCAGCGGTTCGCCGCCTGAGAAAAGCATCACGGGAGAACCGAATTCTGCAAGGTCGTCGATCAGTTCCTTGCCCTGCTCAGTGGTAAGTTCGTCCTTGAACTCGATGTCCTTTGCATGTGCATAACAGTGAACACAGCGAAGATTGCAGCGTCTGGTCATGTTCCAGACGACAACAGGTTTCTTGTCCTTTGAGAATTGCAGTAGGTGTGAAGGAAGCCGTTTTGAATCCCGCCCGTAACGAAGGGCGTCTGATGGTTCAACGGTCCCGCAATAGAGTTTTGAGATTCCTATCATTATGATCCTCCTGCAATATTAGTCAATTATTCCATTTTTCAATTACTTGTTCTCAAGTGCTTCTTTTGCAACCCGGAGTATTTCTTTGAAAGTGTATTCATCAGGTGTAACGTTCACTTCAACATCATATTCCTTCAATGTATTGGCCGTAGGAATACCAATCGCAGCCACAAGTGAATCGGCAAGCACTTGCCTGATCTGTTCGCCTGCTCCCATTGATCCTGCCTGGTCGAAGAAACTTCGTACCATCATGGAGCTTGTAAATGCAAAGACATCGATCTCCTTGTTGAGGCTTCTGGTAATAAGCTCCTCCTGCAATGGTCCTTTTGGCATGGTCAGGGTATAGACCTTTGTCTCAAGAACATTCGCACCACATTCCCGAAGTCCTGATATCAGCAGTGGTGAACCGTAAGCGCTCCTTGCAGTATCTATGTTCTTACCCTTAACATCGGGGCAGAGGAACTCAACAAGTCCTTCAGAGCTATAAACACCGGGCATTCCCATTACATCGATACCAAGCTTTTCCAGTTGCTTGCGAGTGGTTGGTCCGATAGCTATCACTTTGGTGCTGTTGAGCGCTTCGATGAATTCATCACGCCTTTCCTCAGCGATCTTCTCCAGAGTGAAATCAATGCCATTAGCACTTGTAAATATAACGTAATCGGACCTGCCGGAGAATACGTTCTCTGTGAAAGTGTCGAAGTACTTGTCCTTCATAGCCTCAAGCTCGATCATTGGAATTGCCACGACCTCGAAACCAAAGGATTCCGCAAGTTTTCGGGAACCTTCCATATATCCCAGAGGTCTCATGATTGCAATTACAGGCTTACGATCAGTTGGATCCATATGAACATCTCTTAATTATTAGATATCAATTATCAATTATCAGTATACCATCGTCAATATACCATCAACTGGCAATTAACGAACTTTCAGATCTGGCATCCCAGTATCTCATGAAGTTTGACAACATCACCGACAATAGTAAGAGCCGGAGCTTTTACATTATGGTCCTTCGCGATCTGTGCGATGGACTCAACTGTGCCGATGGTCACACGCTGGTCAGGACGTGTTCCCCTTTCCACCATTGCAACAGGGGTCTTTGGATCCTTTCCGAATTTCATGAGCTCGTTCATGTTGCGTTCAAGCATCTTGACTCCCATGAAGATAACGATCGTGCCACCAAAAGCTGCAAGTGTTTCCCAGTCAAGAGCTGTTTCTTCCTTGGTAGGGTCCTCATGTCCGGTGATGAAGGTCACCATAGAAGCATAGTCCCTGTGTGTTACCGGAATACCTGCATAAGCAGTAGCTGCAAGTGCGGATGTGATGCCGGGCACTATTTCGAACTCAATACCTGCCTCGACAAGCTCTTCAGCTTCTTCCCCACCGCGACCGAACATATACGGATCTCCGCCTTTAAGACGGACTACCATCTTGCCTTCCTTTGCCTTCTCAACGATCACATCGTTGATCTCGCTCTGCGTAAGTGTGTGATCACCTGCATGCTTACCGGCATCTACTTTCTCAGCTGCCTCCGGCATGGAATCCAGGATCTGCTTTCCCGGAAGCTGATCATACACTATGACATCAGCTGTATCCATAAGCCTGCGAGCCTTCACGGTCATCAGTTCAGGGTCACCGGGACCTGAGCCTACAAGATATACTTTTCCGTATTTTTGAGCCATATTACCAGATATCCTCAATTTCTATTTTTCTGATGGTAAGAACCTGATATAATAAATAGATTGATATGCGGTTCTTCCGGGATTGCAAAGAGATACTCAGAACAAAAGCTCTTTGGCTCTTGAAAATAACACAATGTGTAGAAAAATACCTATCGAAAAGAAAGAAGAGGTTACCCAATAAAAATTGAGTGAAAAAATCAGCTCTTGCCGAGAATATATAGAAGCATTTCCTTGTTAAGTTTCCCTTCACGTGAAAGCTTCTCAGCA
Source organism: Methanococcoides sp. NM1 (assembly GCF_900774285.1). Taxonomy (NCBI): domain Archaea; kingdom Methanobacteriati; phylum Methanobacteriota; class Methanomicrobia; order Methanosarcinales; family Methanosarcinaceae; genus Methanococcoides; species Methanococcoides sp. NM1. The sequence continues at coordinate 131,230 of NZ_CAAGTW010000003.1, read as the reverse complement.
ATATCATCATCTGCAATTCCTTCAGATTTCATGTCCTTTATCTTCTCAATGATCGCAGGTGAGATGCTGTAGTACTCATTGATGTCCTTCCTGTGTCCCCACACATCGCCTTCAACGAGCTTTATCTTCTGCATGTCCAGGAACATTTCTATGGATTTAGAAACAGTTCGGCGGTATGATGTAGGTATCTGGATAACTTCTACATTCTTGCATCTTTTTATGAGATTGAAGATATCCTCATTTGATGGCCTGAATGCAAGATGGATTACTTTTTCGCCGGTGTCAAGATTTTGAATTTCGTCTCTTTTGCTTACGACTCTAATTTTCATAGGAACCCCTCATTATATATAAACAGTTCAACATAACTTATCAAATTAATTATTAACCAGTGACCTATTAAATAATTAACGACTGAAAGGTTCTTTAGGAACCGATCAATCATTGAGGCGAAGTTTCACAGAATCAGCATGTGCCTGAAGTCCTTCTTTTTCAGCAAGAGAAATGATCGTATCCCCGATCGAGCTTAAGCCTTCCTTTGTTATCTTTTGTATGGTAGAGTACTTCAGGAAGTGGTGGATGTTCAGACCTGAGTATATCTTAGGATAGCCGGCTGTTGGAAGTACGTGGTTCGTACCTGATGCATAATCACCTGCTGCTACAGGAGCATAATTCCCTACAAAGATGGAACCTGCATTCTCTATCCTCTCAAGCACAGAATCTTCATCGTTGACCATGATCTCAAGGTGCTCAGGTGCAAAACCATTGGAGATATCTATACACTCATCCATGGTATCGGTCACAATAATAGCCGCATTCTCAAGGGAAGAATCCACGATCTCTTTACGGACAGCTGCAGCTGCCTGCTTTTTGATTTCATCGTTCGTCTGCTCTGCAAGCTCAGAAGATGTTGTCACAAGCACTGAAACAGACTTTGGATCATGCTCTGCCTGTGCAAGAATATCGGATGCGATCATACCAGCATCAGCAGAATCATCGGCAATGATAAGCACTTCACTTGGACCTGCCGGGAAATCGATCTCGGCTTTATCCCGTACCATCATCTTGGCAACAGTCACAAAGACATTTCCAGGTCCTACGATCTTGTCAACGCTCAATACCGTTTCTGTCCCATAGGCCATCGCTGCAATTGCCTGGACCCCGCCAACCTTGTAGATATGATCTGCGCCTGCAACTTTACCTGCCACAAGTGTAAGCGGGTTGATCTTGCCATCCGGACCCGGTGGTGTGCACATTACAACGCTCTTAACCCCTGCCACCTTTGCAGGAATTATTGTCATCAGTGCAGTGGAAGGATAGGAAGCCCTACCTCCAGGCACATAAGCACCAACCGATGCAAGAGGATTGGCCATCTGACCAAGCTTGATGCCGGGAGAAGGTTCGATGAACCATGTCTTCTGCGGAAGTTGTGCTGCATGGAAGTTCCTGATGTTCTCTGCTGCGATCTTAAGATGCCTGAGAAGTTCAGCATCAACAAGTTCCATTGCTTCTTCTATCTCTTCAGAGGTCACTTCTATATCCTGAATGTCTGCCCTGTCGAACTTCTTCGTGTACTCACGCAGGCCATCGTCACCTTTTTCCTGCACATCCCTGAGTATTGATGAAACGGTCTCTGAAACGTCCATCAGCTCTCCTGTACGGTTAAGAAGCTTATCCATCTCTTCTTCGGTGACATCCGATAGGTGTTTATACAGCATGTGATCATCTCGTTATTAAGGTTAGAAAGGACAGGACTGCATCACAGATCGCAGGTTTGTCCGCATCAAATTATTTTAACATTACTGGAAATCACTGAATGTTTTCTGGTCTTTGTCCAGTAATGTATCTAGAGTATTTGAATATATAGGTGTGCTCTTATCCACCTGTTTCTTGACACGAACACCGATGTTCGAAAGGATATTTGCAGCCACGTTCGGACCAACAAGCTTCGATAATATTGAATAATCGGCCTTTTTAAGTTCTGCCAGGGACACGAATCCGGCTTTGTAGAGCTTACGTGCACGCACACGTCCAACACCCCGGATACCAACAAGCTCCATGAGCTCCGGGCTGGCACCGTAATGTATCCGTTTCTCAAGTCCGCGTGCATAGGAAGAATATTTCACCCCGACAAGTTCCGCCAGTTTCGTGGTCGCATGCATGAGCCACTCTGCCGTGTCCGCAAGAGCATGAATGTCACCTTCTCCAACATTGAAGTGCTGCGTGATCTCGTCTGCAGAGATCTCACTTATCCATTCGTCCAGCAGCATTGCAGTCTTTACTTCTCCAAGGAACCATTCATAATCAGTCTGTTTGAACTGATTCGGAATCTCGATGAAATCATCACTATGCGACATCACAAAATCATTTATCTTTACATAATCACCGCTGCGCATGTACAGCTGCCTCATATCAGGCGTACTGCATATCAAATGAAGAAGCGTAAGATCAGTAACATTGGTCGCCTTTTTCAGCCCATCCACGATCTTTGCCCCTGACATCGGATCGATATACAACATAGAGACAAGCTTCCCGAGCTGGGTTGAACTCAAGGAAGTCGATTCCGGAGTTTCATTCTTCACGATCATGTCATTGTCAGTCAGAAATTCGATACAATCGTCGATGACATCCTCAAGGCTCCAGGTATCCTGCTGGAACGCAAAGAACGTCGCACCCATAAATTCCATCAGCTCTGCCCGATCAGATGCAAAACCGTTCACAATGGTAGAAAGAACGTGTGTCCTCAAAGCATTTTCAGTACCAAGTTTCGACCAGATATCTTCCGCATCAGCTTCCACATAGTTCTCCAACAATTGTTCAAATTCAGCATATTCCTTAGCAAGCAGCACAGATTCCCCATAAGGATCTAGATGAGGACGCCCCGCCCTTCCTGCCATCTGCTTATATTCAAGCACAGGTATCGGTTGCATCCCGAAATTTGAATCGAACCTGCGGTAGTTCCTGATGATGACCCTCCTTGCAGGAAGGTTGAGACCGGCTGCCAGCGTCGGGGTGCTGGAGATTACCTTGATAAGGTTCTGCCTGAACCCGTCTTCCACTGTCTTCCTGTGAGACGAGTTCAATCCTGCATGATGGAAAGCCACGCCGTTCCTTATGCAATTCGCAAGCACCTTTGCAGTATCTGTCTCACCAGTGGATTCCACCTCATCAGCCATCTGCGCCAGTTTCCCGCGAACATCAGGATCAAGTAATTTCCCGACCTTTTTCGATGCAGTTTTCGCAAAACCCGTACAATTTCGGCGACTGCTCTCAAAAACAAGGCATTGCCCACCTTCATTGAGCGTATCAAGCACAAGATTTGTGGCATTGTCCTTATCCCGGCGTTCTATCTTCTTCTGCTTTCCTAAGAAATTGATAGCTTCACCAAAGAAAATACCCTCATGCAGATCAGTGGGCCTCCATTCGCTCAGGACAAGTTCTGCATCAAGCCAATCTGCCATCTCACGGGCATTGCCAACAGTGGCAGACAGTGCGATTATCTGGCAATCGGGATTCAGACGCATAAGTTTAGTGATCGTGACCTCAAGGGTCGGACCCCTGTTCTTTGAATCCAGCAAGTGAACCTCATCCACAACAATGGTGTTGACCTCTTCCATCCAGGAAGTACCATTGCGGAGAAGAGAATCGGTCTTTTCCGATGTTGCCACAATAATATCATTCGCACCAAGCCATTCATCCCTAGAATCAAAATCACCTGTGGATATGCCAACCTTGATACCAAAAGGTGCAAGTTCCCTGAAACGATCGAACTTCTCAGAAGCGAGCGCCCGAAGCGGAACTATGTATAGTGCTTTTCCACCATTACGAATAGCCTTCAGCATTGCAAGTTCTGCCAGAAGTGTCTTTCCTGAAGCTGTGGGTATCGCAGCAAGAAGGTTCTTTCTTTCAAGTAGGCCCCTATCGACAGCTTCAGCCTGTGGAGGATACAGCTCCTTTATACCGGAATCTTCATAGAAACGAATGATATCTTCGGGAATGTCAAGCTCTCTTATCAGCATGGGAATTTCACATCACTTTACAGCGATTGCTTCAGTATCGTATAAGTAATTTCTTAAAACCGGCAAAGGACCCTCTGCTACAAAAGGTTAAATAATCCGGGATTTTACACTATTTGATGTATGTCGAAGAGATCATTTTCCGCCTTAAGAAATTGTATCCGAAAGGCGATTTCCACATTAACCGGGACCCTTATTATCTTCTTATTTCCACAGTATTGTCCCAGCGTACCCGCGATGAAGTAACGATCCCGACAACCCAGAAGCTCTTTTCTGTTTTCGACACTCCTCAGAAAATGGCAAATGCGGATGTGGATGAGATACAGGAACTAATAAGGGATGTTGGATTCTATAGGGTCAAGTCACAGCGCTTGATCGAAATATCCCGTACGCTTATTGATGAATACGACGGGATCGTTCCTGATGATATCGACAAGCTCATTAAGCTTCCGGGGGTTGGCAGAAAAACAGCAAATTGCGTACTGACCTATGCTTTTGACAAAGATGCCATTGCTGTGGATACTCATGTACATCGCATCTCCAACAGGATGGGGGTTGTTAAGACCGCTACTCCTGAAGAAACAGAGATCGAGCTTGAAAAAGTGACCGAGAAGGAAATGTGGAAAGATATCAACGGCCTGATGGTACTGTTCGGCAAGAGTATCTGTCGTCCCGTATCACCAAAATGTGACAAATGCATAATGAATGACATTTGTCCGAAGTTGATCTGAAGATAATGAATTTGCTTCAGTAGGAACAATCCTTATTCAAATGTAACAGGTTCATCGTCTATCAAAAGCTGTTTTAGTACGGATGAACATCCCGGACCAACTGAAACAACAACGGATGTATTTTCCATCTGCCTCTGGATCGGAATACCTTTTCCTTCAGGTACAAAGTAACTTTCAATGCCCCAACTAACGGTCACCGTATCATCATAGCTACCTGTGACCGTTCCTTTCATGCAGACCTCCTCATCATTGACATCATGTTTTGTATGGCTTACCGAATCTATCGACCAATATTTCTCTTTTTCAGAAAGGGTTGCATATATTGGCTCACCTATCAGAAAATCGTCATCATAAGAAGTTTTGTCCAGGTCTATTGTTGAGATCTCATATCTCAGAGTAACATAATCTCCCCGGAATACATCTCTCGGATCCACAGGTTCGGTCTTTAGTAAAATATCCTTGCCCAGGCTTAATGTGACCATTTTTGGCATGAATATCAATGTGATGATGATCAGTGAATAGACCATAAGCAAAAGAAATCTTTTTGAATTCATACGATATGACCTCCCCGAATCTCGTTTATGATCGAACGTCTCTTGTTTTCCAGATACCAGCCAAGTGTTATCAGGATCAGACCTCCGGCAATGAAAGCAAGAGATCTTGGCAAAAGCTCGTAAAGTGTCGTAAAGTACAGATGTAGCACACCCAACACAAAAAAGAGCATCCCTATATTGACAAACGGTACTGTAGATTTATAGTATCCGATCAGGATGCTGCCAATGGATAGTACAAAGAATGTCAGGTTGAACAATATGAATAATATTGTAGCTATTTGTGGATCAATTCGCGTGTAGGTATAGCCATACTCTGTTACCGATGTTGTAAATGAATCTATGAAAAAGGTTAGCAACCATGCGCCTACCCAACCTGAAAATGCCAGTAAAAGTACGATAAGTTCGTATTTTGTATTTTTGACCTTTCTGTACATTGAAAAGTTCGATACCAAAAAGAGAACTGACGTTACCGTGAACAACAGGAAGAATAACTGGACCTGCCAGCTTATTGGGATAAATCGGGTTAAGCTCTCCCTGTAGGGTGTTTCTAAACTGAAGTAGAAGTATGAGATAAGGATGAAGAACAGACCAAAGCCCTGATGAACAAGCCGGAAATGGGCATATTTTTCAAATTTCAGATGTAGTTGCCCAAGACCATAGAGATTGATACCAAACAGCAGGTAGAGCATGAATATTTCGAAACTGCTATGTATCAAGTATCTGCTCTGCGATATGTAGAACATTGTCCAGAGAGCAAATGTGATTATATTCAATGACAGGATGCTTGAAGACCTGAAAGCGTAACCGAAAGGAAGTATAGCCAGGAACCACACCAGTAGAAGCCAATGAGCATTTGCGTTCACGTTGAATATCTGGGCAGTCAGGAATATTGTTGCACCAACGAACAACGAAGCAAGGAAAAGCAATGCTTCACCCATTACAGGGTGTGTTCTCCTGTTAAATTTTAATTCCCAGCCAACAAAGTAGGTCCCATACGTTGTACCAAGCAGAAGCACCATTTTTGCAATATTAGGAATCCTTTGCCAGTTCGATGCAACAAATAGTATTGCCCCGATACCGATCAGGAAGGCACCCAATATTGAAACCACTGTGACAAGCTGTGAAGTATCCTTCTTCGGACTTACCTTTTCAATTCCGGAAGGTGCCTCAGCCAGCCCATATCTTGATAGGATCAGCTTTGCCTGATGATCGTCAACTATCCCTTCCCGACTCCAGTCATCGACCTCTTCTTGAAGCCAGGCTTTATGCTCATTTTCCCCCATTGCAATACTATCAAAGAATTTATGAATACTTAACGTTTTGTTATGATGTCAGAGGAATGAATGAAAACGAACCAAAATAAAGCAATTACAGAAATAACAAAGAAATATGAAAATTCTGACGTTAACAAAATTAACAAAGTAATCAAAATAAAAAAGAAAGTAAAGGAACACGGATGTTAAGCCGCTTTCCCGGATCAGTCGTTGCTGAGTTCACCACTGAAGTACTTGTCGTAAGAGTACATGTCGAAGTGACCGTGTCCGCTAAGGCAGAATAGAATGGTCTTCTCTTCCCCGGTCTGCTTACACTTAAGAGCTTCATCGATAGCGCATTTGATAGCGTGGTTGGACTCTGGTGCAGGTGGAATACCTTCACTACGGGCGAACATAACGCCTGCTTCGAATACTTCTACCTGATGATAGGTGGTAGCTTCCATAAGTTTATCTGCGGTCAACTGGCTGATTATCGGTGAGCAGCCATGGTATCTCAGACCGCCTGCATGGATGGCAGGTGGCATGAACTCGTATCCGAGTGAATACATCTTAAGGAGTGGGGTCAGTTTTGCCATGTCACCATAGTCATACTGGAACTTGCCGTCACAAAGTGTCGGACATGCAGAAGGCTCGACAGCGATGATGCGTGGATCATGAGTTCCCTCGATCTTATCCCTCATGTATGGAAGGCTGATACCTGCAAGGTTACTTCCGCCACCACAGCAACCGATAACAATGTCAGGATATTCCTCGACCTTATCGAACTGCTTCTGGGCTTCAAGACCTATAACTGTCTGATGTAACATGACGTGGTTGAGCACACTGCCAAGAGCATATTTGGTATTATCATGCTTCACAGCATCCTCTACAGCTTCCCCGATCGCGATACCAAGACTGCCTGTTGTGTCCGGATATTTATCAAGCATGTGACGTCCGAACTCAGTATCAGGACTTGGTGAAGGTACTACCTGTGCACCCCAGAGATTGATCAGGGATTTACGGTATGGTTTCTGCTCGAAGCTGGAGCGTACCATATAGACCTTACATTCGATATCAAAATAATTACAGCTAAGTGAAAGTGCACTGCCCCACTGACCAGCTCCGGTCTCGGTGGTTATCCTCTCTGTGCCTTCTTTCATATTATAGTAAGCCTGTGCCACAGAAGTATTTGGTTTGTGACTGCCTGCAGGACTGACTCCTTCATATTTGTAGTAGATCTTTGCAGGAGTGTCAAGCATTTGTTCAAGCCTGTGTGCACGGTACAGAGGAGCAGGCCTCCAGAGCTTGTAGATCTCGAGAACCTCATTTGGAATGTCAATATATCTCTCACTGCTCATTTCCTGTTTGATGAGCTCCATCGGGAAAAGAGGAGCAAGGTCCTCTGGTGCCAGTGGCTCATTATTTACAGGATTAAGTGGAGGAGCCAATGGAGTGGGCATATCCGGAAGGATATTATACCATTTTTTTGGCATCTCGTTTTCATCAAGTAGGATCTTAGTCTGTTCCATAGATATTCCTCATATAATGCACAAATAAGTACTATGATGTAGATTAAATTATGATATATAGTTGTTGTGTTCTAAAATGATCACAGATTCCAAAAGCCGCCTGCCTGATATCTAAAAAACCTCAAGAGAGATAGCACTAAAGGCATTAGCAGAAACAGTAAGAAAAAGTAAATTGTTTACCTGAAGTAATCTACCTGAAACCGCATCATGATATTGTTGGCATGATTCATGGTTGAATATGTGGTTGAATATGTGGTTGGATATTATGGTTTACATCCAAGAGAAACCCGTTCTTCAGGAGAAAGTGACAGATAAAAATCAATTATCTGAAAATCATTGAATTCATTTTCATGCAATGAATCAAAGAACCTGTCAAGAGTGTGAATGGTCTTTTTATCCATTGGTTCCGTCGAAGCAAGTTTTTGCGCCTCTCCTTCCAGACCGATCTTGCTCAGGCTTGAGGTTATGCGTTCGATTGCCTCGTTGTCATGTTTGATAAAATCCTGTCTGATCCTGTCAAGGTCGCCATATCCGGGATAGATGCTGAAACCTGAACCATTGGAATCACTAAGTTCCAGTTCCCTGCAGTCCTTTGCAGTTATATCAGAATAAAGATTATTATACCTACGGGTCAGATCATTATGCTTTTCAAGATACCAGGCCCAAAAACCATTGGTGTTGTTGTGGTCAGTCATTTCTTGATAGACTTCTAACTGCCTGGACTTCGCATTTTCAACGATCCATTCCTTGCGCCATTTATTAAACTCCCCTTTAGAGCCGGAGTCTAACCTGGCAACATGATCCCCTGTAAGACTGTTCGAATTAATCATTCAATACCACCTATGTAACCACATGTCCAGAATCCTCTATGAAGACCTCACAGACAAGTGCAATTAAACCTTGAATGATAACAACCAAACCGCTGACGGTCTGTTTCATCCCTCTCTTGTGAACCCATACCAGAGATATGGCTTCCTTAAAAACATTAGCAGTTTCATATTTAAACTTATCTGCACTCAAGTTAATAGTAATCATCATCATAATGGGCACGGGGAGCTTTTTAACCAATTTACAAAAAAATAGAAAATTGATAAATAAGTTGCTTGATACTGATTTATCGAATATGAACATATAAATATCATCAAATACTATAATCAGCGACCAATAACAGGAATAAGTTGAACATATTTTTACCGGACCACGAAAAAGTTATTCATTCTGAGATCATCTAACATTAATCATCTGACATCATACAACAGGGGAATATCATGGCATCAAACACCGAACCCACATTTAACGAAGAGGAATTGATTGAGAAGGTCGTATCAGGAGAGATCCCTCTAAGGAAGATCGATGCATACACGGATAAAGACACTGCGATCAGGTTGAGGAAATGTGCGATCGAGAAGATGGAAGGTGTCCAATTCGAACATATTCAGAACTATACAATTGATGCCGAATCAGTTACAAAGCGCAATATCGAAAATATGATAGGTGCTATACAGATCCCACTTGGAATTGCAGGCGCCATCAAAGTGAACGGCGAATATGCTAACGATGAGTTCATGCTTCCACTTGCCACGACCGAAGGAGCACTTGTTGCAAGTACCAACCGCGGATGTTCTGCCATTACAGCGTCCGGCGGTGCCAATGTCAGGATATTCCAGGACCAGATGACACGTGCACCTGTTTTCAAGATGGATAATGTTGCACATGCAAGAAAATTCGTAGACTGGGTAAGGAAGCCTGAGACCTTTGAACAGATGAAGGAAAAGGCCGGCGGAACAACACGCTTCGGTGAACTTCTCAGCGTTGACCCATTTGTTACAGGAAACACCGTTTTCTTAAGGTTCGCCTATGACACAAAGGATGCAATGGGAATGAACATGGTCACCATTGCCACCGATGCAATACTCAATCTTATCTCCGATGAGTTCGGAGCTTATCCAATATCTCTTTCAGGGAACATGTGTACTGACAAGAAACCTGCAGCCATCAATAATATACTTGGCAGAGGAAAAACAGTTGCAGCGGATGTAACAATTCCAAAAGAACTTGTCAAGAAGAAACTGAAGACCACTCCAGAGATGATGGAAGAAGTAAACTACAGGAAGAACCTCCTTGGTTCTGCAAGAGCAGGAGCACTTGGGTTCAATGCACATGCAGCCAACATCGTGGCAGCACTATATATTGCATGCGGACAGGATGCAGCTCACGTTGTGGAAGGCAGTACCGCCATCACAACAATGGAAGTGAATGAATATGGAGACCTTTATTGTGCAGTTACCATGCCATCGGTGCAGGTGGGTACAGTGGGAGGGGGAACAAGTATCGGCACCCAGAGAGATTGTCTGAACCTGCTGGGAGTTGCAGGTGCCGGCAAGGTTCCGGGTGAGAACTCAAAGAAACTGGCAGAAATAGTAGCAGCAGCAGTCCTTGCAGGTGAGATATCACTGATAGGAGCACAGGCTGCCGGACATCTGGCAAGAGCTCATGCCGAGCTCGGCCGGTAATCTTTTTAATTTTAATTAAGAAATAATTTAATTAAATCTAATATCGTTTGAGATTAATTCCTTTGGGCAAGGTAGATACTCTCGATACGCTCAAGGGTCTCGGCTTCTTCAGGGGATTTATCTTCCCTGACATTCACAAGCCTTGGGAACCTTAATGCATATCCGGATTCATAATTAGTGCTTTTCTGGATCTCCTCGAAAGCTACCTCGAACACTACCTCGGGTTTTAGCTCGATCTCCCTTCCGGATTCAACAACGATCTGATCGGACAGAAGCTCTGTAAGTTCTGCAAGTTGTTCATCTGAAAAACCGGTAGCTACCTTTCCTATTGGAAGGAAAGTGCCTGCATCCGGATCAAAACATGCCAGTGCATAGGAACCAATAAGGTTTGCACGCCTTCCATAACCCCATTCCGCACCAATGACCACAAGGTCGAGGGTTTCCATGAGAGGCTTCTTCTTTAACCAGTTCTTGCCTCTTTTGCCGGGTGAATATGGTGCATTCGGATTCTTGAGCATGACACCTTCATGACCTGCGGCCAGTGCTTCAGAGTATATCTCGTTCACTTTTTCTGGATCATCGGTAAGTACCTGAATATCAACTTTGATGCGAGAGGTGTTCTCCACACAATCAACCAAAACGGTTCTCCTGTCAGTAAGTGGTGTGTCTATCAAAACTTCACCATTAAGATAGAGAATATCAAAAAGATTCAATATAAGTGGAATTTCGCGCACCGTAGTCTCAACATCATACTTCCTTCTGAAACGCTTGAGTATATCCTGGAATGCACGAGGATCTCCATGCTCATCAACAGCAACGGCCTCACCCTCAATAATTGCAGAATCTGCCTTTACGTTCTCTTTCACGGCTTCAACGATATCGGGAAGGGAACCTGTTACGTTCTCAAGGCGTCTTGAGAAGATATTGATGTTATCCCCATCCTTGTGTATCTGCACCCTGGCACCATCGAACTTCCACTCGACAGCCACAACACCAAGATCATTAATAGCAGTTTCAATACTTGGCGTGACCTGTGCCAGCATCATCTTAATCGGGCGGTTCAGTTCCATACCAAGCTTTGAAACAGCCTCCAAGCCACCTTCTTTTGCAGCAATTGCCACAAGGCCGAGATCATTGGTCAGCATAAAACTACGTTCAATATCCCCCACAGGCACCTCGAATGCTTTGGAAATAGCATCCCTTACGATACCTTCACCAACACCAATTCGAAGATCTTCGATAGCCAGTCGGGCAAGATAACGGGCTTCCTCCGGCGTTGCTGAATTAAAAAGATACTGCAGGTTCTTTATCTTGGTTGTCTGTGAACCTTTGCCGGTAGTACTTGATATGTTGTTGAACCTCTCAAATACTTCCATAATAGAAAGAGATGGAGTATCATCCATAAAGGAAGAGAATGTTGCCTGGTTCCTGGTTTCCTTTTTCAATGCTGCAATTGCAGTCTCTCCGATATCACCTGTATTTCGTACGAGGTTCTCTATCTCTTTCTGCGAGAGACCTGACGATCTGGAAAGAGCTGTGTAAAGAAGACTCGGACCAACTCCAAGCTGTTCGGTGCTCCATGCAGGGAAAACATCGCCCATAATAAAATGGGCAACAACCGGAAGTTCTTCACTGGAAACTGAATGTAACATCTCAGAGACGATGTCCGTCATATCCAGTGAGCCTGCAGTATGTTCTATTTTTTTACATACGTCAGCGAATTCTTTGAAATCGGTCATGCAGATAACTTCCTGTAAATATTCTCCAATAGCAGCATGGAAAGAGGGTTTTATTCCCTGTAAATGGATATGACATCACTCAATATCGCACTTGCAGTTTCAATTGAACCTGCACCTCTTCCAGCAACCGTGACAGTGCCTGCAAGATCGGTGCGTACTGATGCAACATTAAGTGTCCCACCAACTGCCAGCGGATGGGAAGCCGGTACAAGACGTGGTGATACCCTTAGGCGATCCTTCCTGACCTCTCCAATGAGCTTGATCACATAGCCCTCGTCATGCGCAAGAGCAAGTGATTCAGGCGTGATCTTGGTAATACCGGTGACCTCGACATCCTGGAAAGTGGCATTCTGCCCGAAGATGGAATTTGAAAGAATTACCAGCTTGCAGGCGGCATCGATTCCCTCTACGTCGTAGGTAGGATCGGTCTCAGCAATACCCAGTTCCTTGGATTCAGCAAGCATCTGCTCATATGATGCTTTTTCCTCCATCATACGTGTCAGTATGTAATTGCAGGTACCATTAAGGATGCCTTCAATGCTCAGGATCTCGTTACCGGCAAGTGTGCCTTTTATAAGATTGATGATAGGCATTGCACCGCCTACGGTAGCCTCGAACATGAACTTGCAGTCTGCTTCACTGGCAGCCTTCATAAGCTCCTGATATTTCAGTGTAAGAGGGCCTTTGTTAGAGGTTACGACATCTCTGCCATTCTCAAAAGCTGCAAGCATATTGACCAGTCCGGTACCACCGGTCTCAATATCAGTAGGTGTCGTCTCGATGACAAGATCATGATCGACGTTCCTGATGACGTATTCACCGGTGAGGTCTTCAATGGCCACAGTACCGGTTTCGCTTTTCCTTGCAAGAGAAGCATTAAGATCAATACCTTCGGTGTTGATCTCGGCTCCCCTTGAATCGGCTATTGCCACCACATCAAGATCGATATCAAGAGACTTCAGTTCATCATCCTTTTGCAGTATGACCTCTGCAACACCCCGTCCCACTGAACCAAATCCAATAATGGATACGCGTACTTTTCTCATTGAAATATCACCTTTATGCAACTTCAGCCTCTATCGGCTCTATGACCAGAAGGTCTTTCTTCTCTGCTACTTCCTTTAAGACAGCCATTGCCTCATGAAGCTCTTTCCTGCCAACAGCATCTATCTTCAGAGAAGCAGATGAGCGCTTATCGATGTGAGGCATTGAAAGGCAAATATCCACAACTTCTGCAAAGCCGGTCTTGTCAATAGTATCGATCGTGTCCTGTATGTCAGTATGTACAATGTGACCTATCAGGATTACCGCACCATGTTCCATAAAGCGCTTTTCATCTACTCTGGCAACACCGATACCATTTTCTTCAAGACGTGAAATAATAAGATCGAGGTTCTCAGGTTCCACCTCGAACACAAGCTGAACAGGAATAGTACTTCTTGGTGTTCGTTCTTCATGGTGGTGTACGATGGACTTCAGGTTCCCTTTTAGCTCTGAGATCGGATTCAGAGCCAGAAGCAACTGTCCGGGAGCATCTTTTAGTTCGATATCCATTGAAACTCTCATGTGTTCCCTCTTAGTTATTTCTCATATAAATGTATTGATAAGAAAGGACCCTAGCTTTAGAATAGTAGAAAGAAGTGTTCAGGGAAACATTCTGATAATGATCAAAGGAACTTATGTCCGTTATCACCTATGATCATCAGGAATTATAATAATATTACCTCTTCCCTTCTTGAACTTCTCCACAAGTCCCCGGTTCTCAAGGTCTGAAACGATCAGGCTTACCTTTGCTTCAGAATAGCTCAGTTTTGCACGCAGGTCCTTCTGGGTGATCCGACCACCACTCGAACGTATAATATCAAGAACTTCCTGCAGGTCCGAAGGCAATGGGACCTTCCCCTCCACTTCAGAAACTTTAGGTGCTTCAGGCATATCGGAAACTTCAGAAACTTCCGGTTTCGATCCTTCTGCACCTTCCGATTCTTCTGTTTCATCAGTTTCATCTGATACAACTACTGGGGGTTCAACTTTAGTTTCCATGTCTGCCAGTTTTGCCACATCATCAGCCACAGGAGGAATTTGCCCCCCTTCATCCGCCTCATTCTTTCCGTTCTTCTTTGAGAACAGGTAAAGACCGGTTCCGGCCATTAAAAGAATAATAAGACCTGCAACATAGTATAGTGTACTATCATCTGCTCCATTTTCAATTGCTTCTGAATCAGCTTCCAATGAAGTGGTAATGTTCAAAAGATCAGAGTCTTCGGTAAGATCACTATCATATGAAGGAAGAAGGATCAGGTCTATAATATAATCGCCATCATCGCTGATGGTTATAGTCTCCTGCGTAGAAGCTGTGAGCGTGTTGTTCTCATAATAACTTGCTGTTATCATGTATTCACCCGGTGCCAGGTTCATGGAATACACACCATATTTCGCCACTATGGACTGTGGCGGCGTGGTGTTCACTTCAATGATCACATTCTCCATCAGCTGGAAAGTATCCCACTCATAGATGGCACCATGAATGGTAGCTGTTCCTTCGGCACTTACCGGAACTGCTGAAAAGAGGCATGCTAAAATACATACGCTGAAAACAAATAAGGTTCTGATCATCACAGTCCAACAATATCGGACTCAACTAATATAGTTTATTGTTGTTCTCGAACCTATTTTCAGATCATTTTCATTAAAGGTCGCAATACAGAGCGCATATCGCCGGGGACCGGATATGGGAACAACAGTAAAATCGGCAGAAAAACCGACTTTAAAGTATTAATTCACAATAAAAAGCTTATTTAAGCTTAGTTTCAGTAAATAAACCATCATCAAGTTTTATTACAAATATAATGCTTGAATGTGCCTGCAAATTATAAGTGGTGATTATCTGAAAGATAATATATAAAGTAAACTTATATTTAAAGATACCAAATATTGGTTTGTAAGTTAATTTCATGATAATGGAGGAATCCGTAATGAAGAGAGGAACGATGAAAGGTTTTGCAATTATTGCTGCTGTGCTGATGGTAGTCAGCTTACTTCCGATGACAGCACTTGCAAATAATGGAAATGGATTTGAGGACGCACCCGGACAGATGAAAAAGAATGCTACCGGTGAGACAGTAGGTGTACAGGACCAGGACAGGTTAAGGACGAATTATCAGGAAGCTAAGAACGATATCCAGGCTGCCAAGAACGATTACAACAATATGACATCTGAATTCCAGATGATAAAGAGAAATCAGGCAAGAGGAGACATCAATGAATCTGTGATGATCAATAATTCTAAAGATTACCTCAATGGCACTATAGACTACATGGTTCTTCGTCTTGAGAATATCAAAGATGAAGGTGAGTACACGCCAGAGGTAAACGCTACAATTGATGCGTACATCGCAGAACTCGAAGATATCAGAACAGATGTTGAGGAAGCTGAAACAAGAAAGGACCTCTCAGATGCAACCAAGGATATTAGGAAGCTCTGGAAAGATGCAATAAAGGACATTAGAAAAAGCACAAGAGAGAAAGTGAACGATGGACTTGAAAATTACCTTGAGAAATCCGATGATGTTTCCGAACGTCTACAAGAAGAAGTCGACCAAATGGAAGATGGAGAGGAAGCTGCTGAACTCCAGGAACTTCTCGATGAATACAACACTCTGATAGCTGAAGCTAAGGCACTACTGGAAGAAGGAAACCTTGAGGATGCAATCGATAAAACCAAAGACGCCAACGAGGTTCTTAAAGAGATCTTGGGTGATATGAAGGAGTCCAGAGATGGGTATGTAAGCATGACAGGCGAGGGTGCCCTCAATGCAAAGGGTGACGGCACCATCGTTCTTTCTGGTCAGCTTAACGTTACCATCAGTGCAACAGACGCAATGCTTGTGATCAAGGACCTTGCAGGGGATGCAGAAATTGATGTCAACGGAGCTGAATCTGATCTCGTGAATGAAGAGACAAAAGACGGATGCTGTGCCTATGTATATGATAACTTCACAGGTGACGCCCTCATAAACGGAACAAGGCTTACCGTCATGGTAAGTGGAGAAGATCTTACAGTCTTCGCAGAAGGAACCGGAAGTGCTTCACTCTCAGGAGAAGGAACATATCAGGTCGGTGAAGGTGACGAAGCAGTCGAGATGGAGTTTGCAAGTGAAGATGTAGAAATGCAAACTGAAGAGAGCGACGATGACGAAAACGGTGCAGATGATGACACCGCCGATGACGGAAACAATACAGACAACAACAGCACCGTTGATGGAAACAATACAGACAACAACAGCACCGTTGATGGAAACAATACAGACGACAACAGCACTGATGATGGAAACAATACAGACGACAACAGCACCGATGATGGAAACAATACAGACGACAACAGCACCGATGATGGAAACAATACAGACGACAACAGCACTGATGACGGAAACAATACGGATGGGGGGCAATAATGGTCAGCTTTAAGCACATTGGAATAATTGCCGTACTTCTCATCGGACTTGCCTTCTCCGGTTGTGTAGGAGATCAGGCTGCAGATGACGAGGTCGATGCCGAAGCACCAACTGCAGACGAGATACTTGCAGAGGAAGGGGTCGGACTGACCGATTCAGAGATAGAGGATCTCGAAAGTGACCTTGATGAACTGGAAGCCACACTTTCAGAACTGGATGAGGACGAGAACCTGACCATCGAAGAGGTCTGAACTGATTGCAGTTCAGTCTTCTTTTTTCTTTTTTATCTTATACAAACCAATCCGGCTAGCATTATTGTGAAAAGGAACAATATTGCAAAGCCCAGTATTATAGATCAAATTTACATCATTTCCAGAACTTCTTTTAATCATGGACATGCCTTGCAATTATTTTGCTTCTGTAAATAGTTACAACTTCATAAAACTAATGATATTATTTGACACAAATCGTATGATATATAGAAGATAATTACAACAGACATGAGAGAAATACTTATATAGAATTATAATTCAATGAATTACAGGGTATGTGTGGATATATTAATGGTAGTTGATCCAATCAACTAAATAAACATCCACCCCAAAATGAGGTAGAAAATGAAGAATATGTTTAAGACCACATTATTGCTGGCATCCCTGACAGGACTCCTGATCATTGTGGGTCGTCTTATTGGCGGCACTACCGGTATGTTCATAGCTTTTGCTTTTGCGATCGTCCTGAACTTCGGAAGTTACTGGTACAGTGACAAGATCGTCCTGAAGATGTATCATGCAAAAGAGGTCACAGAATCTGAAAGTCCGAAACTGTATGAGATCGTCCGAAACCTTGCAATGCGTGCAGACCTCCCAATGCCTAAAGTGTACATTGTGGAGACATCCATGCCAAATGCATTTGCAACCGGGAGAGATCCTAAACATGCAGCAGTTGCAGCCACCACAGGCATCATGAATCTTCTGACACCGGAAGAGATCGAGGGTGTACTGGCACACGAGCTTGCACATGTAAAGAACCGGGACACACTTATCAGTGCAGTTGCAGCAACTGTTGCAGGTGTAATCACAATGCTTGCAACATGGGCAAGATGGGCTGCTATCTTCGGTGGCATCGGAGGCAGGGACGACAACGGAGGAACCAATATCGTAGGATTCATTGCACTTGCAATTGTGGCACCAATAGCCGCGACCATAATCCAGCTTGCAATCTCCCGTTCACGTGAGTTCGCAGCTGATGCAGAAGGAGCACGCATATCACAGAAACCATGGGCACTTGCAAGCGCGCTCTCCAAACTGGAAACCGGTACACAGAACTACCACCCACGCAGGAACGACGTACAGCCTTCCGAGAACACGGCACATATGTTCATCGTCAACCCTCTGAGAGGTAGCTCACTGATGAAACTTTTCAGGACACACCCACCCACAGAAGAAAGGATCCGTCGTTTGAACGCAATGTAAGATAATTAGAACATGAAAAGATCTGCCTGGCCGGGATCGGTCAGGTGGATAACTCTGATTCCACTGGCTTCCAGCTCATTTGACAGCTTATACCTGTGACAGTTTTTCGGATTTTTCTCAGCACACATAAGGACGACATCAGAGCCGTTGCTATTGATCTCTTTTATCTTACCGGTCAATTTTGCGAAATAGCCCCTGAACTCATTCGTCCTCATATAATCGGTATAGCTTTCTTCCCGCAAGCCTCCAAGCCCGGGACAATGAGAATAAGCAATATTATATTTCGGCAGCACGATCTCGAGGTTCTCTTTATTGAACTCTTCACGTACCGAATGCGGATAACTGCGAATATCCACCAGGCAGGAGAGGTCATACTGTTGTAGAATATCGATAAATTCTTCCAGTGACCTGTTTCCGTAGCCAATGGTATAGCATCGGGTATCTTCATCCATCGGGATGACTGAATGGATGTGAAGTTTATTACTTTTTCTGTATTACATTATCAGCAAAGCTCAGTTCAGAGATAGATCGAAGTGCTATTCCCCTTCGTGACGATTCCCGGATTATTTTTAAATAGATAGCTATATTAGAGGATAATGCTTATTTTAGTACATTACAGGGAGAATTTGTCATGACGCAGGATGCGGCAATTGGAAGGATCATAAAAGCTCAGACCATCAGTGATGCATGGTACCGCGGACTCAATGTACTATGGAATCACGGTAAGGTTATTACAGATGAGAGAGGAAGCCAGATACGAGAGTTCATGAACCTGATGGTCGTGATAGATGATCCATACAGGGACGAGATCCCTGCAGATATCGCATGGAACCATGAAAGGCTGGAAGAGTATGCAAAACAGCTTATCACTGGTGAGAATGCACAGGATTTCGAATATACATATGGCCAGAGGCTTCGCAACTGGGATGAGAAAGTTGACCAGATCGCCTATGTCATTGAAAAACTGAAGAACAACAGGACGACCCGAAGAGCTACAGCAGTCACATGGATCCCGACCGTGGACACCCATGTTGATGAAGTACCCTGTATGATAATTGATGATTTTAAGATAAGGGATGAAAAGGTCCACCTCACAACAGTATTCCGCAGCCACGACTTTGCAGGGGCTTATCCAGCTAATCTCTATGGCCTTTCAAAGCTTCTTGAATACGTTGCCGAACATGTAGGACTAGCAGCAGGAAGCATCACCACGGTGAGCATCTCTGCACATATCTATGACCATGACTGGGACAAGATCGAGAACATTGTAAAAGGGGTGCAGTAAATGAAAGTAACAGTTGGAAGATCCAGTGTACATGGCGAGGTATTCGCACCACCTTCAAAGAGCTACACTCACAGGGCTATCGCCATAGCTGCCCTTTCAAGAGATGCAATCGTCCACAGACCACTGCTATCTGCAGATACACAATCCACTATCCGCGCCAGTGAGATGTTCGGTGCATACATCGAAAAGGAGGGAGAAGACCTTCTGATCAGCGGTGTGGATGGTGTTCCGGAAATCCCCGAGGATGTAATAGATGTAGCAAATTCAGGAACCACACTCCGATTCATGACCGCCATCTCTGCACTTACCGAGGGAACTACTGTGCTTACAGGCGATAATTCCATAAGGTCAAGACCTAATGACCCTCTTCTCAGGGTCCTGAACGACCTTGGGGTTGATGCCTATTCTACCCGTAACAATGGGTGTGCACCAATTGTGGTCACCGGCGGCCTTACAGGCGCTATTGTCAAGATTGACGGGTCCATCAGTTCACAGTTCATATCAGCATTACTGCTCGCATGCCCGCTTACAAAGAACAGTACGACCCTCTCTATCAAGGGCGAACTAAAATCCAAACCTTATATCGATGTCACACTGGATGTTATTGAAAAAGCAGGTGTTGAGATCCTCGTTGAAGACAATCACAACCCTAAGTTCATCATTCCCGGAAACCAGAGATATAACCTTCAGGAATACACCGTACCAGGGGATTTCTCATCTGCATCGTATCTTCTTGCAGCCGCTGCAATGACAAACTCCAGCGTGACCGTCAAGAACCTGTTTCCTTCAATGCAGGGTGACATAGCCATCATAAACATACTGAAAGAAATGGGTGCAAATATCTACTGGGATATGGAAGCAGGAACGGTAACCGCAAGAAGTGGAGAACTTCATGGCATCACCATGGATGCAGGTGCCACCCCTGATCTTGTGCCCACAGTTGCGGTCCTTGGTGCCATGGCAAAAGGTGAGACCATAATAGCCAATGCTGAGCATGTCCGCTATAAGGAGACGGACAGACTTCATGCAATGGCTCTGGAGCTTGAAAAGATGGGAATCTTTTGCAGGGAAGAAAAGGATAGCCTGACAATAAGAGGAGGCGAATTCAAGGGTGCAGAAGTACACGGCTGGCACGATCATCGTATCGTAATGGCCTTGACACTTGCAGGCATGGTTGCCGGTAATACCATTATCGATACCGCAGAATCCATCTTCATCTCATACCCGAACTTCTTTGATGCAATGCGTTCAATAGGCGCTGACGTTATCCTTAGTGAGCAATGAGAACGAACCATTGTTCATTTTATTCTTTTACTTTTTGAGTTGTTTCCATGATCTATGATGTTGTTGTGGTCGGAGCCGGACCTACAGGATCCACAGCTGCACGTTATGCTGCCAAATACGGTGCAAAGGTGCTCATGATCGAGGAACACTCATCTATCGGCACACCCGTGGAGTGCACCGGACTATTAAGTACACGTGCTGTAGCTGAATGTGATGTTGCACCAGATAACGATTTCGTACTGAACAGTGTACGTGGTGCTTTTGTCCATTCGCCAAATGGAACCTGTCTTCCCATAGACGGCAGGAAGACAAAGGCATATGTCGTTTCCAGAAAGATGTTTGACCGAACCCTTGTTTCAATGGCAGTGGATTCCGGTGCAGAACTGATGCTAAAGGGACGTGTGACCGGGCTTCAAGAGAAAGATGGCATGCAGGTCCTTTCAGTAATGCATATGGGAAGACCAACCAACATAAAGGCCAGGGTTGTCATCGGAGCAGACGGCGTAAAGAGCAATATCGCCAGATATGCAGGCCTGGGAAGAGTCGACAGGATCCTGTCAGGAGTACAGATAGAAGCACCCTACCGATCAAAGGATGATAATTTTGTGGAACTGTTCGTTGGATCGAATGCACCTGGTTTTTTTGCATGGACCGTACCTGTCAGCGAGGATATATCAAGAATAGGACTTGCTGTTGAACCAGGCAATGAGCAAAATGCAATAAACTATCTCAAAGGAGTTCTTTCTTCGAACCCGCACGTTTCCAGCAGACACTCACGATGTATGCTTGACCTTGTGGTGGGTGGAATCCCTATAGGCCCCCTTAAGCGAACTTACAGGAATGGCGTACTCATTGCAGGAGATGCTGCAGGACAGGTGAAACCAACATCAGGAGGCGGCATATATACAGGAGCTGCCTGTGCGAAGATCGCAGGTGAAGTTGCAGCAAAAGCCGTACATGATGGCGATGTTTCTGGAGAGAGGCTCAGTTCATACGAAAAACGATGGCAGGCCGAACTTGGCCGTGAACTTGGTATTGGAATGAGGATACATGATTTCGTCGGTGGATTGAACGATAATCAACTGGATGATCTGATAGCATCGATGAACAATCCTGCCATACTTGAAATGATCACAAAATATGGGGATATGGACCATCCCTCAATATTGATCAGAAAGTTGTTGAACCCAATGAATTCAAGGCATTTGATAGGCGTGTGCAGAGCTTTTGCAAAAGCAGTGTTGTAACATTTTCAGTATATGCTGACACCTTTGACACCTTGAAGATTCAGGATGTCACTAACAAGTTCACCGGGGATCTTTGAGTCGGTGATGATGGTCAGTTTTGCTTCATTATTAAAATGCGGATCATCCGATACTGCCTGCCTGATGCTGAGACCGTGATCGGAAATTACCTTCGAAACGTTAGAAAGGATACCTATATTTGCAGCATCGTCCGGCGTGATTATAATAACACCAAGGCCTAGGGACGGAGCAACATCACGAAGGAATGGTATTGATTTTACATTCTGGAAAATATTAGTCAGAAGTTCGTCTGTGAGAATGGTATCTGTAGTAGCATCGACCACCCTGCGATCTACGCCTGCTTCTTTTGCCAGTTGTGTATGAGGGATCTCAATTGAACCGGATGTCACTTTCCCTTCATCATTCACCTGAAATCCACGTTCAAAAAGGATCTTTATGACCTTTTGCTGTGCAGGATGCTTTTCGAACTTTTTGAGTACTGTGCTCCACATGATTACCATCTTGTTTCCCAAATTATAAAGATTTAAGCTCTGATTCATACAAAAAAGCAATTAATAAATGTTCCGTTACTAAAGGGACTCCAAAAACTATAGAACATTCCTTCCAAATTATTTTAAGGGTAAAAAAGAAAGACATTTTAAGGATAAAGTATTACAGGGGTTAAATCAAAGAGAAAAATCAATCAGATAATGATGTTTTTTACAGGCAGGCTCCTATTCAAAAAACGGACTGTTCTCAAACCGTTTTGTCATTAAGAAATATAAAGGACCTGTAAATGGCTTAAACTACAAAGTTTCACAGTCGATTACGTTCAAGGAGGTATTTTATGAATATATACAAAACTTATGACGATCTTCCAAAGGTCAAGCTCCCAAAGGGCCAGGAAGTGAGCATAAGTGACAGTACCATTCGTGATGGGGCACAGATGCCGGGTATTGTCTTAAAGGCAGATCACAAATTCAGGATATACGAGTTTCTGCATCAGATAGGAATTGAAAAACTGGAAACATTCGTCTACAATGAGCGTGACAGGAACGCTATTAAGATGATGTTCGACAGGGGCTATGAATCACCTGAGATCACAGGGTGGGCAAGAGCCGTACCTGCTGATATAGACATGGTCCTGGATATTGAGGATATCGAAGAGACAGGAATATTGATGTCAGTATCTGATGCACATATCCTGGATAAGATGGGACTCCCCAGCAGGGAAGCTGCAGAAGAGAAGTACCTGAACGCACTACAGTATGCAGTGGACCATGGTCTTCGTACCCGTGCACATATTGAGGATATGACACGAGCTGACAATACTTATTTTGTATATCCGCTTATCGAAAAGATACTTGAGATCGATCCGGATTGTACGATCCGTCTTTGTGACACAATTGGTTTTGGAGTTCCATTTATAGATGTGGATGAACCATTCGGTATACCTCAGATGGTGAAACACTTAAAAGAGGATCTTAATGCAAAGAACATTGAGACACATTGCCACGATGATTTTGGTCTGGCAGTTGCCAACTCTATTGCAGGATACTGGCACGGTGCAAACTGGTCCAATGTAACTTTCCTCGGAATTGGTGAAAGGGCAGGAAATGCGGAAATGGAGAAGTTGTTGCTGTTCCTTAGCCGTCGTATTGAAGGTTTTGACAAATATAACCTTGAATGTCTTGCAGAGTTTGGAAAATTCATGCAGACGGAAATCGGGATCAGGATCCCAAGGAACAAGTCTGTCGTAGGGAAAAATGTTTTTGCTCACGAATCAGGCATCCACACTGCAGGCGTCATCAAGAACCCATTCACTTACGAACCATATCCACCGGAGATCGTAGGCGGAAAGAGGGCTTTCCTCATAGGCGATTCATCAGGTATCGAAGTACTTCGTTTCAAAGTACAGGATACACTGAACGACCTTATGGGAGTTCAGATAACCGTCGAAAAGAACGACCCACGCCTGAGATCTATCCAGAGCGACATACATGAACTGTATGACAAGGAAAAGCGTGTTTCCTGTATATCTGATGAAGAGATACAGGCATACGTTGAGAAATATTTCCTCTTCGAACCTATCATCGAGAAGAACATGGGCAGAAAAACGATCTAATGCTTGTCCGCTTTTTTGCGGATAAGTATACCTTTTTTTTAAGATCAGCAATATTGAATTTTTAGGTAATCTCAGTATTGAATTGCTCTTTTTTTCACAGGAACCTGATCAAGAAAGAGCTTTGTTGAAGAACAAGATCACCCATCGTTCGAATTGACAATAACATCTTCCCCCAGGATCTTTCTTTGTGTTTCACGTTTTGAGCTTTCAAAACGTTCCTGCATTGCAGGTTTCTTGCTGCCTACCCATTTATCCATTATCACACAGGTTACGAGATCCCCTGTGACATTTACGGATGTGCGACTCATATCAAGGATCCTGTCCACCCCGATAATAAGTGCTATACCTGCAGTTGGTATCCCAACACTGCTCAGTATCATTGCAAGTATCACTATCCCAACTCCCGGTGTGGAAGGTGTACCGATAGAGGCACCCACCACGGTTATCATGACCAGCAGAAGAGCACCAAAACCAAGTTCCACACCAAACACCTGCGCGAGGAAAACTGCTGCTATACTCTGGTAAAGAGCTGTACCATTCATGTTTATAGTTGCACCCAGTGGAATGATAAATTGGGAAATGGAAGGTCTGACACCTAACTTTTCCTCGGCGGTCTTGATGGACAAAGGCATGACAACAGCAGAACTGGATGTTGAGAATGCAAGTAATAATACATCCCTTACAGATCCCAGGAAATCAATAGGACCTTTTCTTGAAATTATGAAAACTATCAGCAGGTAAACGGCAAGTAGCGATAAAAGCCCTAAAAATACAGTTCCCACATAGACCAGCATTCCCAGAAGTGCATCGATCCCGAGATTCAACGTGAACTTGCTGATAAGACCAAAAACAGCTAGCGGAGCAAGCAACATACTCCATCGTACAACTGTCATGCTCACTTCCTGAAGTGAACCCAGCAGATCGAGCAGGGGTTTTGATTGTGTGGGCGACATCGATACCAGAGCCAGCCCTATTATGACAGAGAAAACCACCACCTGAAGCATCTGCCCGGTAGCAAGTGATCCAAGCGGATTCGTAGGCAGGATGGTTGTGACCATAACCGGAATATCTGCAATGGCGGGAGTTGTAAAAGCACCCTCATTGACCTGAGGTATTTCCGATCCCATTGTGCTCTGGACCAGTTCACTGCTGATATAGCTACCTGGTTTTATCATTAAACCAAGAGTAAGACCAATCAGTATAGCAATTGCTGTGGTTGCAAGAAAATATGCAACCGTACGCAACCCGATCATTTTGAGTTGCTCCATGTCCTCACCGGCAGCAATACCCCGGATAATAGATGCAAAAACAAGAGGAACAACTATCATCTGTAATAGCGCCAGGAATATGTATCCTGGTAATGCCAGCCATTCACCGATCGCATATGAAACATTTTGACCTACCATTCCCGTCGATGGTCCAAGTACCAGACCGGTAATAATTCCCAGGAACATCCCAATAAGTATCTTGAGCCAGAGCCTGCCCTTTACGAGCGACTGCAGCTGGAAGCTAAGATATTTCAATGAACGTGGATGTATCAGGGTAAGAGGCTCAGGAATACGGTATCTGTTTGGCATGTTCGTAAATTTAATTGTATGTTTCGTGATTTTAGTTTTTAATTATACGTACATTGCGACCAATCTATA
The DNA here is from genome assembly GCF_900774285.1 of Methanococcoides sp. NM1. Classification (NCBI taxonomy): domain Archaea; kingdom Methanobacteriati; phylum Methanobacteriota; class Methanomicrobia; order Methanosarcinales; family Methanosarcinaceae; genus Methanococcoides; species Methanococcoides sp. NM1. Next base: position 105,385 of record NZ_CAAGTW010000003.1, on the reverse strand, counting down.
CGTAAATCAAAATCTATCTCGTTATAGGTCCCTGTAATAATAGTTGTTTTGTATAATTTAAAACCTTTGAATTTAGAAACAACTGCAATCTAGTAAAAGTTATGAAAAATCATGAAATAAAAAGAAAAGAATGGTGTAAAGGATCCGCAGACCCCATACACTCAAAGTCCCATTCTCGCCAGAGTCGGACTTACTTACGTATAATATTGTTTTACAGTTTTGCAATGATAGCATCGGTCATTCCGCTAAGGGATGCATCTCCACCCATATCGTAGGTAAGATACTTGCCTTCTCCAATGACATCCTCTGTTGCCTTGAAGATAGCATCTGTCTTCCCAACCCAAGCAGAAGCGGAAGCTTTAGCTCCCTAATCACATTGCTTATTTAGATACTAAAAAGCCCCGGCCGAAACCGGGGCTTTCCTTTTGTTTCCACAATAAAATTAAATAGAATCGATAATCCCATTCAAAGTCGCACTAGGTCTCATGGCCTGGGATTTTAACTCCTCATCTGGAGCGTAGTATCCTTTGATATCCATAGCTTTGCCCTGAGCTTCTAACAACTCATTGGCAATCTTCTCTTCATTTTCCATCAGAGCTTTAGCTACAGGTTCAAAAATCGCTTTTAATTCGCTATCTTTCTCCTGATCAGCCAGAGCCTGAGCCCAATACATTGCCAGATAAAAATGAGATCCTCTGTTATCAATCTCATTCACTTTTCGGGAAGGTGATTTTCTGTTTTCCAGAACCAGCTCTGTCGCTTTATCCAATGTTTCTGCTAAAACCAGAGCTTTAGGATTATCAAAACTGTTGCCCAGATGCTCCAGAGAAACAGCTAAGGCCAGGAATTCTCCTAGAGAGTCCCAACGCAGGTGACCTTCCGATTCAAATTGCTGTACGTGTTTGGGTGCCGAACCGCCGGCACCTGTCTCGAAAAGTCCACCGCCATTCATTAGGGGAACGATTGATAGCATTTTCGCACTGGTTCCCACTTCCAAAATGGGAAAGAGGTCTGTCAGATAATCTCTCAAAGCATTTCCAGTCACAGAGATTGTATCTTTGCCCTCTTTAATTCTCTCCAATGAAAACTTGGTCGCTTCAACGGGAGCTTTGATCAATAGTTCCAGGCCATCAGTATCATAATCTTTCAAGCATTTGTTCACTTTTTTAATGAGCTGTGAATCGTGAGCTCTTTTCTCATCGAGCCAGAAGACTGCAGGATTGCCTGTCGCTTTGGCTCGTTTAACGGCCAGCTTGATCCAGTCCTGAACGGGTGCGTCTTTCACCTGACACATGCGGAAGATATCTCCTTCCTCTACCGGTTGTTCAATGAGTGCATTATTGTTGTCATCGATAACTTGAACTTTTCCTGTACCAGTCATCTCAAAGGTCTTGTCATGTGAGCCATATTCTTCAGCTTTTTGCGCCATAAGCCCCACATTGGAAACGCTTCCCATTTTTGATGGATCAAAGGCACCGTGTTTTTGACAGAACTCAATAGTTTCCTGATACACTCCCGAATAAGAGCGGTCTGGAATTATGGCTTTCATATCTTTCAGTTTCCCGTCTGGTCCCCACATGCCGCCTGATGAGCGGATTGCTGCAGGCATGGAAGCGTCGACGATAACATCGCTGGGAACATGGAGATTGGTAATTCCCTTATCGGAGTTAACCATAGCCAATGCCGGTCTCTTGGCATACACAGCTTCTATATCTGCTTTGATTTCAGCCTGTTTGTCTTCAGGCAGATTCTGGATTTTTGTATAGAGATCTCCCAGTCCTTGGTTGGGATCTACACCCAATTCTGAAAGCAGATCACCATATTTATCAAATATCTCTTTAAAGAAGACCTTAACCACATGACCGAAGATAATAGGGTCGGAAACTTTCATCATTGTCGCTTTCAAATGAACGGAGAATAAGACATCTTTAGCTTTGGCATCTTCTATCTGTTCAGCCAGAAATGCCTGAAGCGCTTTTTTGTTCATAACAGCTGCATCAATGATTTCTCCGGTCTGAAGAGGGGCTTTGTCTTTTAATAGTGTTTTATTACCAGCGTCATCTGTAAAGAAAATTCTGAAATTGGTAGCCTCTTCAATTTCAACAGATTTCTCACTGCCGTAAAAATCTCCGCCAGTCATGCTGGCTACATGGGATTTGGAATCGGACTTCCATTCTCCCATGGAATGGGGATGTTTTTTCGCATAATTTTTTACAGCTTTAGGAGCTCTGCGGTCAGAATTCCCTTCTCTCAATACAGGGTTAACAGCACTGCCCTTGGCAATATCGAATTTCGCTTTGATCGCCTTTTCTTCATCATTAGAAGGATCTTCGGGATAATCGGGCAGATCATATCCCTGAGCCTGGAGTTCTGCGACTGTCGCTTTAATCTGGGGAACTGAAGCGCTGATATTGGGTAGTTTGATAATGTTGGCTTCCGGAGTTAAGACCATCCCTCCCAATTCGGAAAGGGCATCGGAAATCTTCTGGTCCTCTGTCAGTCTTTCGGGAAACTGGGCAATGATTCTTCCCGCCAGGGAGATATCCCTCGTTTCCATAGTGATTCCGGCGTTTTTCACATAAGCCTGTACAATAGGCAGGAGCGAACTGGTTGCCAAAGCCGGAGCTTCATCGGTTTTCGTATAAATGATTGTCGATTTCTGTGCCATGTTAATCCTTTTCTCTGTAAATTAATAACATTTTATCGAAGCGAAGCGCTTTATTCTATATAAAAAGACCCCATCCCTTTTTACCCAGGAATTCGTCATTTTGCACAATGATCTCTCCGCGGCTCATTGTCATCTCCGGCCAACCTGTTATTTTCTGGTTTTTATAGGGTGTCCATTGAGCTTTTTCATGAAGTGTCTCTTCGGTAAGTAATTTCTCATTGATCCTGAGCCTTAGCATTATCTTTCCATTTACAGCCTAGATGTATTTCATAAGGAAAGGTCGGGATGAATTCAAGACAACAATCTCACTGCTCATACTGATCTCAACCCTGATAGTATCGCTGGTTCAGGCATACCTCACCATCAACCTCCTTCTAAAATGACAATGTCGCGAAAAGACAGTAACATTATTTGCCTTTACCACATCTATTAACACATGAACATATCACCAAAACTCCCTATCACCGATGAACACATGCACATCGACCCCCGTGCAAAAGGACTGAAAGCTGTCAAAGAGTTCCAGAATGCAGGAGGAACTCACATTATCCTTGTTACAAAACCCACATGGACCATCGGCGTGGAAGTAACAAGACCAGAGGACTACAGGATCGTCTTTGATGAGACCATCGATCTTGCCAGACAGATCAATGAGACCGGCGTCAAGGCATTCCCGGTACTTGGTGTACATCCGGCTGAGATAACTAAACTGACCGAACGCATGGAACTTGACAGAGCTGTTGAGCTTATGAAGAGCGGTCTTGAGATAGCTGCAAAATACGTCGATGAAGGCCTTGCTGTAGGATTAAAAAGTGGACGCCCACACTACCCCGTCTCAGACGAGATATGGGATGCATCCAATGCCATCATGGAACATGGATTCGTGCTTGCAAAGGACCACGACTGTGCGATCCAGCTACATACTGAAAGTGTCGGTGAGCCGGAACTAATTGATATTACTGAAAGGGCAAAAGGAACAGGCATCCGGCTTAATAAGGTGGTCAAACATTATGCACCCCCTCTTGTGAACGTTTGTGAAAAGCTTGGCATCTTCCCGGGAGTGCTTGCAGGCAAAGGAGCCATAGAGCAGGCCCTTGAAGAGGGAACACGGTTCATGATGGAAACCGATTATATCGATGATCCTGAAAGACCGGGGGCTGTACTGGGACCAAAGACGATACCCCGAAGGACATTGAAACTTGTGGAAGAGTACGGGGAAGAACCATTCTGGAAAGTGCACAAGGAGAATGTCGAAGAGGTCTATGAGGTGGAGATCAATATATGAGTGAGATAAGTAATATTATAAAAAAGATAATGGGAGAAGAAAAATCGAAACTGAATGAGATCGATTTTTCTGGAAAATGTTTGGCATCATTATTAGAACCTGATACTTTAGAGATATTGCAAATCGATTCTTTAGAAGATTATGAGGATGAAAAATATAATTGTTACCCATACATAAGAAATATAGAAAGTACAATTGCTATTTACTATTATTTCACAGATAGAAAAATTAAAGATATTGAACTAATAGCACTACTTGAAGATATTAAATGTAATTATGAAAAAGAAATTGATTCTTTTGAAACAGTATTACAACAACTGATATTAAGAGATGTATACCGATACGCAGTCAGCCAACCAATCATGCATCATGAATTTAAATTGGTTATAGATTATATCACTATGAGCATTGACAACCGATCATGGCTGAGAGATAAACAGGCATATTTGAAATGGATCACATATAAAGAAGATCTACTTAGTGAAGAAGAAGAAGCAAAATATTTTAAAAAAATAGAGAGATTCTTCAAAAAATATGATATTGATATGGACTTGATAGATAAACTATGGATGCGATAAAGCAGATAGAATTAAAGAAATATGGTCTAATGGCATGCTAACTTAAAATGCTACAAACTCTGCCTAAAGCACACACAATTCAAAAGAAACCATGTCCCTGAAAAATATAATCGTCAAAGGTGCTAAAGAGCACAACCTCAAGAACATCGACCTCGTCCTCCCCCGTGACAAACTGATAGTAATTACAGGACTCAGCGGTTCAGGAAAATCATCCCTTGCTTTTGATACAATATATGCAGAGGGACAGAGGCGATATGTTGAATCGCTTTCAGCTTATGCAAGGCAGTTCCTGGGCCTCATGGAAAAACCGGATGTTGAGTACATAGAGGGACTTTCTCCTGCGATCTCCATCGAGCAGAAGACCACCAGCAAGAACCCTCGTTCCACAGTGGGAACAGTTACCGAGATATATGATTACCTGAGGCTGCTCTACGCAAGAATAGGCATCCGGCATTGTCCAAAATGCGGGAAGGTAATCGAGCCCCAGAGTGTTGACCAGATCGTTGACAGCATCATGAAAATAGAGGAAGGTTCAAAGGTCCATATCCTTGCACCTCTTGTGCGTGAACGAAAAGGAGAGTACAAGAAGCTGCTCACAGACCTGAGGGGAGAAGGCTTTGCCCGTGCAAGGGTAGATGGTGAGATCATTTCACTCGATGATGCCGAATCCATCGAACTGGGACGCTACTACAAGCACAACATCGAGGTAGTGGTAGACCGGCTTGTCATCAAGAAAGGAATGGAGGAAAGATTATCGGATTCCGTGGAAACCGCACTTGAGAAAAGTGGCGGGACATTGATGGTCAATGTGCTTGAAGGCGAAGAGATGGTATTCAGTGAAAACCTGGCATGTACGGATTGCGGAATTGGTTTTGAGGAAATGGAACCTTCTGCATTCTCTTTCAACAGCCCCCAGGGTGCCTGTGAAGAATGCCATGGGCTTGGCACTTCAATGGAGTTCGACCCTGAACTTATTGTTCCTGACCCCACCCTTACGTTGAGAGAGGGAGCGGTCGAGACCTGGAACAAAAAAGACGGCTACTACATGCAGGCACTGGAATCTGTGGGACAGCGTTTTGGGTTCTCACTGGACATGCCATTCGAGGAACTTGACCAGAAACACAAGGACATCATCTTCAATGGTACCACCGAAATGATCGATTTCGTGCATATCGGTAAGAATGGTGGCATATGGAAGCACAAGGGACGTTTCCGGGGAGTGATCTCAAACATATCAAAGACATATGATAATACAGAGTCAGAGACCACAAAGGACAGGCTCAGGAAGTACATCACCACCAAACCCTGCACAGTTTGTAATGGCAACAGGCTAAAACCTGCCAGCCTTGCTGTGAGCATCAATGACAGTAACATCATTGAGGTCACACAAATGTCCGTAGAGACCTCATTGCATTTCTTTGAAGAACTGGAGCCAACTCTTACCCCTCGTGAATATTCCATTGCAAGGCTGATCCTCAAGGAAATAAAGGCAAGGCTTGGTTTCCTCATGGACGTCGGACTTGATTATCTTACACTGAGCCGCTCGGCAGCGACCCTTTCAGGAGGAGAAGCCCAGCGTATCAGGCTTGCAACACAGATCGGTTCCAGCCTTATGGGCGTGCTGTATATTCTGGATGAACCAAGCATAGGGCTGCACCAGAGGGATAATCTCAGGCTTATTAATACATTAAAACATCTTCGTGACATCGGCAACACAGTAGTGGTCGTGGAACACGATGAAGAGACGATTCTCAATTCAGACCACGTGGTCGACATGGGACCAGGAGCCGGTATCCACGGAGGAGAGGTCGTGGCAGAAGGCACGCCTGAAGAGATTATGGCACATCCGGATTCACTTACCGGCCAGTACATGAGCGGAAAACTTGAGATATCAGTGCCAAAGAAGAGGCGCAAGCCCACAGGCAAACTGCTCCTCAAGGGTGCATCACAGAACAACCTCAAGGGAATCGATGTGGAATTCCCGCTTGGGGTCATGGCCTGTGTCACAGGTGTATCAGGTTCAGGAAAGAGCACACTCATCAATGAGACACTCAACAAGGTGCTTGCCCAGAAACTGCATCGTGCAAGGGACAGACCCGGGAGATACAAGGACATCAAGGGTCTTGACCAGATAGACAAGGTCATCACCATCGACCAGTCACCTATCGGAAGGACACCGCGTTCCAATCCGGCCACATATACTAACCTTTTCACACCTATAAGGGAACTCTTTGCACAGACAAAGATGTCAAAATCACGCGGATACAAGCCTGGAAGGTTCAGCTTCAATGTACGCGGAGGCAGGTGTGAGACCTGTTCAGGTGACGGTATAATCACAATTGAAATGCACTTCCTGCCTGACGTTTATGTGCCCTGTGAGGTCTGCCACGGGAAGCGATACAACCGTGAGACACTTGAGGTCACCTACAAGGACAGAACCATCGCTGATCTACTTGACATGACCGTAGAGGAAGCACTGGAATTCTTTGAGAACATACCAAAGATAAAGAACAAGCTTCAAACACTCTACGATGTTGGTCTTGGTTACATTAAACTTGGCCAGTCATCGACAACCCTGTCAGGAGGAGAAGCACAGCGTGTTAAGCTCGCAACAGAGCTTAGTAGGCGTTCTACCGGAAAGACAGTTTACATTCTTGACGAGCCCACAACGGGACTTCATTTTGACGATGTGAACAAGCTTCTTGATGTGCTCCAGCGACTTGTGGATGCAGGCAATACGGTCATTGTGATAGAACACAACCTTGATGTTATCAAGACAGCAGACTGGGTGATCGACCTGGGTCCTGAAGGTGGAGAACGTGGTGGCAATATCATTGCTAAAGGTACACCCGAGAAAATAACAAAGAGCAAGGCATCCTATACAGGCGAATTCCTGAAAAGAGTGCTCAAAAAATAAGTTGAAAAACTTAAAAATGGTGGATCTCCTCAACATTGAGTGGGTAACTTAATTTATTTCCATTACCTTTCAAACGTCATGGAATTCAAAGAAATAATGCAAATCGCAATCGAATGGCCAAAAAGACCAAATCATAATTAAAGGATTGTGCAGGGAGATAATCTAGAATTGCGAATATTTGCTTGTAGGACGGTGAAATTACCCACACGATCTTAAAGAGAACCAAAATGGTTAAAAAAATTAAAGGGTTAAAAAAGGATATCTGACCTGAAAGTCAGATATCATGGCCTTCAAAACAGGAAAGACAGACCATCTTTCCATCTTTTACGCGAAGACGTGTTTCCATTGTCTCCTCATCACATTCTGCACATGCTATGGAACGATATACCATCGCTTTTTCAGGCGGCTCTATGTCAACTTTTGTTGCAGTGAACAGTTCATCGGCCGGAATGTCAAGAATTGCAAGACCCCTTTCAGCATGCCTTTTCTTGAACTCTTCCATTTCTTCATCCGTAGCAGTGCCATTTCTTACTTTGGGGAAGAGCTCATTGTAACGTGGATCTTCCCGACGCTGACGCGGATTTATTGATATTCGTAGTGCTTCGCGCTCTCCCCTTTTGAAGAAAGTATAAACATGCTTTCCAAGATCTTTTAAGACAAGGTTTCCTTTTCCAAAGGTGCAGCCATTAATCACCTGAATGGCATCCACGCTGCATGACTTGTTCTCAACGACGACCACAAGCTCCTCATCCTCGGAACGGTCCTTGAACTGCTCGGCTGCATAGGTTGCAACCCTGTAACCAATAACAAGTCCGGGGCACAGGTGCCCATGGAACTTTACTGCATCTTCCAGTTCCATGATCTCACCTTAGAACTGGCTTCTGATCTTTGCAGCTACGTTCTCGACCTGTTCCACAGCAGTACCGATATACCTGTCAGGGTTCACAAGGTCTGTGATATCGGATTCACTGAGGTATTGTGTAACTTCCGGCTTGCCAAGAAGAACATCTTTAAGGTGCATTCCGGACTCATGCGCCTCCATTGCAGAGCTTCGGACGATCTCATGAGCTTCCTGCCTGCCGACACCACGCTTTGCAAGCTCGATCATGACAGCCTCACCCATGTTAAGACCACGCAGAAGATCAAGGTTCTTGCGTATATTCTCAGGATAGAACCTGAGGTTCTCGATAACACCAATAGCCAGTTTGAGAAGGTGGTCTGTCAGCACACAGCTTTCAGGGAAAACGACCCTTTCGCATGAGGAGTTTGTAAGATCACGTTCGTCCCAGAGAGTATTATTCAGCAGTTCAGGCTCGACCATTGAGCGAACGATACGTGCCAGACCACTAATCTGCTCTGACTTGATAGGATTCCTCTTGTGAGGCATTGTGGAAGAACCCACCTGTTTCTTCCTGAAGCTCTCCTCGACCTCTGCGATCTCGCTTCTCTGGAGAGAACGGATCTCCACAGCGATCTTGTCCAGGGTTGTTACTGTGTTCGCCATCCACATGACGAATTCTGCATGGCGGTCACGCTGGATGATCTGGTTTGAAACATCAACGCTGCCAAGACCAAGATATTCCATCGCGTACTTCTGTATCTCAATGCCATCTTTTCCGAATGCTGCCTGTGTACCTACAGCCCCGGTCATCTGACCTACCAGAAGACGTGGTGTAAGCTGGCCCAAACGCTCAAGGTGCCTTGCCATCTCGCTTGCCCAGATAGCAAACCTGAGACCATATGTTGTTGGCACACCGATCTGACCATGTGTCCTTCCAGCACAGACAGTGTTCTTGTGCTCTTCTGCTTTTGTAAGTAAGACATCCAGAAGTGTACGTACCTTATCCTCAAGAATAGCAACAGCATCCATCATCTGAAGAGCAGTAGCTGTATCCAGGATGTCGTTGGATGTTGCACCAAAGTGCACCCACTTAGCAGCATCCTCTGTACACTGCTCGGAGATCGCAAGAACGATAGCCATCATATCATGGTGGATCTCATCTTCTATCTCTGTGACCCTTTCCAGTTTCACATGATTTATGCTTTTCTCGATCTGTGCTGCAGCTTCGGTAGGAACGATCCCGATCTTTGCTTCGGCTTGTGAAAGTGCTGCTTCGGTCTTTAAGAGCTTTTCAAGGCGATTTGCCTCACTCCAGACATATTTCATTTCGTCCGTACCGTAACGATATTCAATAGGATGGATTGCCATATCTTTTGGTCTCCTTGGATTGTGAAACTAAATTTACCAATGAACTATATGGGGTACATAAACAACAAACCCATAAATAAGCTTTGAGCATGGAAGCCCATTCTGCTTTAGAATGAGACACTTAAGGACCATAAGAAAGCAATGTTTATCTATTGATAGACACCATAAATTATATTATAAACAGGGGGAAGTAATCGTGGAAAAATTACATGTGTTTCTTGAAAAGCTCGACAACAATGAGTTTACGAATAAGGATATAGACTTGCTTCTGAAACAGATGGCAGAAGATTCGAAACAGGGCATCATTGCAATGACAAAGGATGACAGGCAATGGTTAGAAACATACGCATTCGGTCTGCAGCAATTTGAAGTGATGTGTAGCAAGAACCCATCAAAAATGAGAGCCGGCGACTGGAGGCAGGCTGTTGATGATTTCAGCAAGGTCAGATTCTTCGTAGATGACATGGAAGAAAGAGATATCGTTAAAAATGTATTCTGGAACGTGGAAGGAATAGTTACGTTCGACATTCCTGATACCATCGGCTACAGGAATTTCATTTATTGCAGGATAAAAAGCTATCTTGAAAAACTCTACAAATTGTAAAAAATAAGGCCGGACGATTTGATATAAATTATAATAGAACGGGCCTGCCGGGAATCGAACCCGGGTTCTAAGCTCCGGAGGCTAAAGTGATATCCACTACACTACAGGCCCATTGTATAAAGATATGCCATCAGGTTAGTAACAACGATAACTGACTGTACGATAACCCGATTATTATATTATTGTTTTGGAATAGAGACTTGAGAGATAGACACATACTCACAAAATGCATAATATAAAAGGCACTTCAAACAACACATAATAAACATTATAGAATGTAGTAGAAGGTTTTCCACATATAACCGAAGTCTTTGCAATGCATTCATCTAATGTTAGTTCATCAATACAACATTATTTTTCAAAACATATTAATACACATTTAAATACATTAAAGCACAGGTATAATTTGAATTAACTTCAACAATATTTACAAAAATGACCTCAATTAACACAAGAAAATGACAATGAAAAACGAAGATAAGACCTCTGAAAAGATAGAAGTGTTGGAAAAGACTATCAAAGAACTCAGAGACGAACTCGAACTTGTTAACAAAGAAGCTAGGGAAAAAGAAGAGTTCTACAAACTTCATCTTGATAACCTTAATGATGTTATCTTTAGTATCGATAAGGAAGGTAACTTTACATACATAAGCTCGGCTATTGAAAATTTTACCGGCTATGTGCCAGAAGAAGTGATAGGTACAGCTTTTATCAAATACATACACCCTGAAGATCTTTCAGGTCTTCTTGACGATATGGACCTGACCCTTAAAGGAGAACACAAACCCTATATGTTCAGAGTTATTGCAAAATCTGGCAAGATAACACATGTACATACGTCTTCCAAAGGGATTGTCAGGAACGGAGAAGTTATTGGCCTTAATGGGATCATGGTAAATATTGACCAGCTCAAAAAAGTTGAGTTCGAGCTGATGAAAGAAAAGGAAAAAGCACAACATTATCTTAATGTGTCCAATGTGATTTTCGTTGCTCTTGACAGGAACCAAAAGATATCTCTTGTGAACAGGAAAGCTGTAGAGATCCTTGGTTATTCTGAGAAGGAACTACTTGGCAGCAACTGGTTAAACATGTTCATACCTGAGAACATCTATGATAATGTCGAGGGTATGTTCAACACAATTATGTCAGGTGATATCGAACAATTTAAATATTACGACAATCCGATCATCACAAGATCCGGTGAAGAAAGGATAATTTCATGGAATAATTCGATACTTTATGATAATAATGGAAACATCAGTGGTTTACTTGCTTCCGGAATCGATGTTACTGAAAAGAAAGTTGCAGAAAAAGCGCTATTATCTGCAAAACTTGAGGCTGAAACTGCAAATCAGGCAAAGACCATCTTTATTGCAAACATGAGCCATGAACTGCGTACACCCCTTAACTCAGTGATAGGATTCTCTGAAATTCTTCTTGAAAAGAAGTTTGGAGATATTAATGAAAAACAGGAAAAATACATTAACAATATATATACCAGTGGAAGACGCCTTCTTGGTGTTTTTAATTTAATGCTGGAAGTTTCAAATGTCGAGTCCGAAGTGGCTAAACTTGATTATAAAACGATAGAACTAAGAGAGTTGATCGATACACTCAGGAAATATTTTATTACAATTGTTCTGGAAAAAAAGCAAGCACTATCATTTAACATCAACACAGATATTAAATATATTATAGCAGATATCGAAAAGGTGGAACAAAGTCTCATTAATCTCATAGATAATGCCAGTAAGTTTTCAAAAAATGGCAGCCTCATCAAAGTTGATATTCAGAATACTGACAAAGATATAGTCTTCAAAGTATCAGACAAAGGAATCGGCATATCAGAAGAAAATATGGATCAACTCTTCAACCCTTTCACTCAGATCGATCCTTCTTCAACAAGAGCTCATGGAGGAATGGGACTTGGACTTAGTCTTGCAAAAAAATACTCAGAATTGCATGGAGGATCCCTGAATGTTCGCAGTGAACTCAACAAAGGTAGCAGTTTTACCTTTATAATACCCCTAAAACCTGAGATAAACACAACTGATCTATCTGAAAATGATAAAATATAAAAAATGAAAGGATCATTCCTTTGAAACATCGTAGTAGCATCTTTTAGGGGAGTAAACAAGACCCTTTTTCTTCAGTGATGCAATTGTTTTACTAACCAGTTTACTATCAAGACCAGTAGACTCTGCAATGTCACCAGGCCTTAAGGATTTGTCAGAGCTTTCCAGAGCATTTAGTACTGTTGATTCATTTTCAGTTAATGTTTCTTCACTCATGATACAACCTCATATTGATATGAAATGTGTACTATATAAACATTATTTATAGATAAATAGAGTACTGACCAATAAGCAACAGTATTAAATGTCAGCTTAGATAAAAAATTCAAAAATAATTAAAGAAATGGGGAGGAGAACTGTTACAGATTAAAATCTGTAACGTAGTCCCAGGTCATTTTGACCAATATCGAAGTACTTAATTCTGAAGTACAATCTCGATATTGATGTCTTTTGGAACCTGAATCCTCATGAGCTGCCTTAATGCGCGCTCATCAGCTGCAATGTCAATAAGTCTTTTGTGGACACGCATCTCCCAGTGGTCCCATGATGCTGTACCGTCGCCACTAGGGCTCTTCCTTACAGGAACTACCAATTTCTTAGTAGGTAGTGGTACTGGACCGGATATGCTTACTCCAGTGCGGTTTGCGATGGCTTTCACCTGATCACAAACACCATCCAGATTCACAGGACTTGTGCCTGATAATCGTATTCTTGCTTTCTGTGCCATTTTTATCTCCTCTAAAAAGAAAGAGAAGAGTGTTACTGCTTCTGTTTAACACTCATGCACAGACCGGCAGCGATTGTCATACCCATATCACGGATAGCAAATCTGCCGAGCTGTGGAATCTCTTTTACAGGCTCAATGCACATTGGCCTGGTTGGTTTGATTGTAACGATTGCTGCATCTCCAGCCTTGATGAAGGTTGGATTCTCTTCCTTGACCTGACCGGACTTTGGATCCAGCTTCTTGTCGAGGGACATGAGAGTACATGCAGTCTGGGTGGTGTGGCAGTGGAATACAGGTGTGTATCCAACTGTAATAGCGGATGGGTGCTGAAGGACAACGATCTGTCCGGTGAACTCCTCAGCTACCGATGGTGGCTTGTCTGCAGGACCACATACGTCACCTCTACGGACATCGTTCTTTCCGATACCCCTTACGTTCCAACCGATGTTGTCACCAGGTACAGCTTGGTCAGCTTCTTCGTGGTGCATTTCAATTGACTTGACCTCACCAGTTGCGCCACTTGGCATGAATGTGACCTTCTGGCCTTTCTTCATGACACCGGTCTCAACCCTACCTACTGGAACGGTACCGATACCGGAAATAGTGTATGCATCCTGTACTGGAATACGGAGTGGAAGTGTGTCTGGCTTTTCAGGTGTAACAAGAGCGTTAAGAGACTCAAGAATAGATGGACCCTTATACCATGGAGTGTTGGCACTTGGTTCTTTCATGTTGTCGCCTTCGAATGCAGATGTTGGAATAAATGGAATCTCATCTGCCTTGAAACCGACCATACCGAGAAGCTGTGATACTTCCTTCTTGACCTCGTTGTACCTGTCTTCGCTGTAATCTGCAGCATCCATCTTGTTAACAGCAATGATAAGCTGGTTGATACCAAGTGTTCTGGAAAGGAAGACGTGCTCTCTTGTCTGGTCCATTACACCATCAGGTGCTGCGACCACAAGGATAGCTGCATCAGCCTGGGATGCACCGGTGATCATGTTCTTGACAAAGTCTCTGTGGCCTGGACAGTCCACAATGGTGAAATAGTACTTATCGGTATCGAATCTCTTGTGTGCGATATCGATGGTAATACCCCTTTCACGCTCTTCCTTGAGTGTGTCCATAACCCATGCAAATGCGAAGGATTCCTTACCCTTCTCTTTTGCTTCTGCCTTGTATTTCTCGATAAGGTGTGCAGGTACTGCACCGGTCTCGAACATCAATCTACCGACGAGTGTTGATTTCCCGTGGTCAATGTGCCCGATAACTGCTAAGTTCATGTGTGGTTTCTCAGCCATAATACATTCTCCTTTATTATTGATTGTCAGATAGTAATATTTATAATTTTGACCTAAATTGTTGTTTCTACTTTTAAACCTTTCCAACGGATGGAATACTTCATAACAAAAAGATGGATAAAATATCCATCTTACATGCTCATGAAGTCCTGTGCCTGTGGAAGGTCTTTCTTGAGTCCTTTGCGCTCACGGATACCGGAAACGACTTCAGTGATCATGTTGGTTGGAAGTGGTTCAAAGCCTACGAACTCTGTACTCCACATAGCACGACCCTCTGTTGCGGATCTGATATCGCCGGCAAAGCCGAACAATTCGGATACTGGTGCCTTGGATTCGATGATCGTTGTGTCACCCTCTGATGTCATATCAATAATGACACCGCGGCGACCCTGGATCTCCTTTGTAGCTCCACCCATCTGTTCCTGTGGGGTCTGGATGAATACCTTCTGGTATGGCTCAAAGAGCGTATCATCTGCCATGAGCATTGCTGCCTGAATTGCCTGCCTGGATGCAGGAATGACCTGTGCAGGACCTCTGTGGACAGCATCCTCGTGGAGCTTTGCGTCCATGAGCTTTACCTTTACACCCATGCATGGTTCTTTTGAAAGTGGACCGGCCTTCATAACTTCGACGAAACCTTCAAGGACCAGTTCCATTGTCTCGTTCAGGTGCTGGATACCTTTAGTCATATCAAAGTAAGCATTGCTCTCAAAGATGTCTGCGATCCTCTTTGCTTCATCTTTGCCAAGACCTGCTGCCATAAGCTTCTCCCTTCTCTCAAGTTCAGGCATTCTCATGGAGATTTCGCCCTCACGGATAAGCTCACGTACTTCAGGCTCAAGTGGCTCGACAACAACATAGAATCTGTTGTGCCTGTTAGGGGACTTACCTTCAACAGGACCTGCTGTTCCTGTGATGGTCTCACGGTATACCACAATAGGCGGTGTTGTTGAGATCTCTACACCCTTGTCACGCTCGATCCTGTGAGCAATGACCTCAAGGTGAAGTTCACCCATACCTGCCATCAAGTGTTCACCGGTCTCTTCATCGAGTGTGATCTTAAGTGTTGGGTCTTCCTTTGCGACCTGGCGCAGAACCTCAACGAGCTTTGGAAGGTCTTTCATGTGTTTTGCTTCCACAGCTACGGTCACTACAGGCTCACTTGCGTGTCTGATGCTCTCGAATGGAGACATGCCTTCGAGAGTGGTTACAGTAGAACCTACCATAGCGTCCCTAAGACCCGTAACTGCAGCAATGTTACCTGCAGGGATCTCATCCACTTCAAGTCTCTCCGGACCCATGAAAACACCAACCTGCTGGATCCTGTTCTGCTTTGCTGCACCTGATACGTAAACTTCCATACCACGTGAAAGTGAACCACTGAAAAGCCTGCCTGTTGAAACTTCTCCTGCATGTGGGTCCATGGAAATATCAGTTACCATGAATGCAAGATCGCCCTTTGCATCAGCAACAGCCATCTGCTTTCCAATACCAGTCTCAAGATCGCCGTGCCAGATGACACCGACCCTGTCTTCCTGCGCATCGATAGGACTTGGAAGGAAACGGATGACCATGTCATTGACAGCTTCGTGGAGCGGACATTTCTCCCCCAGTGCTTTCATATCTTCAGCACGGCAGTAGTCAAAGACCTCACCAAAGCTGACACCGGTCTTCTGCATCATAGGAACACTGATAGCCCAGTTGTAAAGAGCTGAACCGAATGCTACTGTACCTTCTGCAGCGTCAACCCTCCAGCCTTCGTTGTAACGCTCTTCGTTCATTCCTTTGATAAGCTTGTTGACGTGGTCAATGAGCTTACCGAGCCTGATCTGCATTTCCTGTGCATCGACCTGCAACTCGTTGATAAGACGGTCGACTTTGTTAATGAAAAGTACTGGCCTTACATGCTCTTTCAGTGCCTGTCTCAGAACGGTCTCGGTCTGAGGCATAGTACCTTCCACAGCATCAATAACTACAACAGCACCATCTACTGCACGCATTGCACGTGTAACGTCACCACCAAAATCAACGTGACCTGGTGTGTCGATAAGGTTGATAAGGTACTCTTCACCCTCGTACTCGTGTACCATTGACACGTTTGCGGAGTCGATCGTAATACCTCTTTCCTGTTCCTCTTCATCAGAGTCCATGAACAACTGGCGACCTGCAAGCTCCTTGGAGATCATACCAGCGCCTGCAAGAAGATTATCTGAAAGGGTAGTTTTCCCGTGATCGATGTGAGCGATGATTGCGATGTTCCTGATCATTTCTGGGTTGCTCATCAGCGCTGTTACACGCTCAACCATTTTTTTCCTTCGTCCCATAATAAAACCTACAATTGAATCTTATGAAAAAATAAAGAACAACACGGTTAACGTGCTGCCTTTGCGACTCTTTCCTTTCCGTCCTTCCTGTTAATAGAGAAGCACTTTGCATCACGGTTGGAAGCTGCGATCAGCTCGGATGCAAGGCATTCGGATGCAGAGCGCTTTGATTTGAATGCTGCCTGGTTTGCACCTATTGAGATATGCCTCAATGCAGTGTCAATACGCCTCTGTGGTGCAGTATCTACCGCTTTTGGTACAGAGATACCACCGTATTTGAGTCTTACAACCTCTTCCCTTGGACCAGCGTTAGCAATAGCTTCCACAAGTACCTGAACAGGGTTCTTCTGTGTCCTCTTATTGATCACATCAAAAGCATCGTCCACAATACGCATAGCGATCTGCTTCTTACCGGTGTTCTGCGCATTGCGCATCACATTGTTGACAAGACGTTCAACAATGCATAGATCGGACTTGTTGAACTGCTGTCTTGCGTGCTTACCTGATGTGTGTGGTATGATCACAGGATCAAGATTCACGTATCTCTTAATACCAGCATCATTAACCTCTACCTCTGAAAGGTCCCATTTTCCGAATAACTTATACATGGAATTATCTCCTTGGCTTTTCCTTTCTTCCAATGACCATTTCCCTCAGGCAGACATTGTTAACTGCAATGACCTTAAAGCGCACTCCGGGAATATCACCCATTGCACCACCCATACGGCCACCAATCCTTTCCACGGTCACTTCATCGTGCTCATCAATAAAGTTGATAGCACCGTCACCTGGACAGAATGCTGTTGCCTGACGACCATTCTTGATCAACTGGATCCTTACACATTTCCTGATAGCAGAGTTAGGCTGTTTTGCCTCGACACCTACCTTTTCAAGAACAATTCCACGACCCTGTGGCGCGCCACCGAGCGGGTCAGATTTAACGTTCAGATCTAAAGTACGCCTACTGTAGCGGCTGTCTTTCCACCTGGCATCTTTGCGGACCTGTTGAAGTCTGTGAGCTGCATATTTTCCATTTGGCATATATTATCCTCCCAATAGTGTTCCGTACATAATGAGTTGAAATTATTATCATTGGTGAACGAAAGTTCACTCTAAGATCACATCATCGATATCGTGATGGCGACTAACTACCATTTTTACTTTATCAATGTTACTTCCATTACGTCCGATAGCAAGCCCTTTCTCACTTGCAGATACATCCACATAGGCAACCTTCTTGTCATCTTTATTGGATATCTTGACGGACTTGATAGACACAGTACCGAAAGCATTCTTTATAAATGTAACCGGATCATCCGAGTATTCGATGAGTTCTATGTGTTTATCAACGGATCCTTTGACCCGATTAATGTTGTCTCCACGTTTCCCAATAGCAGCACCCATGTCACCAGTATTCACGACATAGATGACCCTGCCATCATCGATAATACAATCCTTAATTGAAGCGTCGGTCATACTTTCAAACAAGGCAATATGCCTTACACATTCTGTTGAAAGTCTGATCTCGCTCAAATAATACAACTCCTGATCTTAAGCTGCTGCAAGTATATCAGATTCTCCTGCATCCATTATAGCCATTACAGCAATAGTGAATGGCTTACCACATGCAGGACCAAGATCTACACTTGTTCCAGTATAGTTCAGGACCGGCACGTTTGTTGCTTCGATCTGTTCCCTTACTTCTGCAGGACAATTGGATGCAAGAACTACCATCTTTGCCTCGTTCTTGACAGCTGCCTCAATGGTGCGATTTGCCCCTATGATAACAGAGCCTGTCCTGATAACTTTGATCAGTGCTTTATCAACATTAATATCCATTTTACATCAACTCATACATATTGTCAATTTGAGATTTGTATTCTAATAACTGATTCATTATATCTACTTTCTGGTTGTACTTTCTGGTTGTACTTACTGCTCACTAGAATCTTTAAGAAGATTTCTGGCCACCAGATGAACGTCACCTGTACCAAGTTTTATAGGCTGGCCAACAATGATGTTCTCAGTAACACCATTGAGTTCATCAATATCACCGCGCATTCCTGCATCAAGCAAGTGGTTAACAGTAACCTCGAATGCAGCACGGGCGAAGACACTGGCTTTCTCTCCGGAAATACCATGACGACCGATCTGTTTTACTTCACCATCACAGGTCATGATATCTGACACAAGCATTATGTGACGAATATCCACAGTAAGACCCTGCTCACGCAAAGTATCACTTGCTTCTTTTATAATGGAATTACGAGCAGCTTCGATGCCAAATACCTCATAGATCTCACCAATGTTGTTGGTGGAAGTCCTTGTAATATCCACACCTTCAATGTAGAGGACTTCCTTGAGCATGGAACCTTCTGTGTAAAGGGTATATTCCTCACCATCTTTCCTGATAACTACCCTCTTGATACCTTCAATACCTTTGAGAGTAATAGTATGGATCTTCTTGGCAAGCTGAAGCAGTTCCCTGTATGATGGCTCGTTGGGCTGGACAATTATCTGATTGTTCACAGCACTTGAGACCTTAACAGAAACTCCAAGCTCATCCCCGAGCTTCTCTGCAACATCATCCACAGCGATATCCCTCTGAATGAGCATTTTCTCGTTCAGATCAACAACAAGGTTCATGTTGGCAAGATCGGTAGTAACATCTGCAAGATGCGCGATGTGAGTTGCTTCGATCTCCCAGGCAACCTTCCTTGCACGATCCCTGTCAGTTGCATAACCTTCTTTGAGTGCAACTGTCATCATAGGAGTACTTGGCGTCTTTCTTGCATCCACGATCTCGATAAGACGTGGCAGACCCAATGTAACGTTGATCTCAGCAACACCAGCGTAGTGGAAAGTACGCATGGTCATCTGAGTACCCGGTTCACCAATGGACTGAGCAGACACCACACCCACGGCTTCACAAGGTTCAACACATGCATACTCATAATCCGCCATGACGCGTTCGATGATCTCTTCCAGCTCTTTCTTGGTCACACCGACCTTCATTACATCATCCTTGAGAGTCGCAAGTGTGGTCATTGGAAGTGGAAGACCACCTACCATAGAATCAATCGTAGCTTCACTGATGGACATTATGCCACCTCCTTTCCCGTAACAGCCCTGACAACACGGTGTATTGCCTCAGGCTTACTGTAATCACTCTTAGTGGAGTCAATACCATCCTCCCCATATTTGAACTGTACAATGACACCTCTGGTCTCGCGCACAGATCGATCATACTGGACCTCAAGATCCTGAAGTGCATTCACAAGACGCCTCTGCAGGTAACCTGACTGGGAAGTACGTACTGCAGTATCCACAAGACCTTCACGACCTCCGATCGCGTGGAAGAAGTACTCGGTCGGGTTCAGTCCGCTCTTATAGCTTGCTTTGACGAAACCGTGTGCATCTGCAGCGAGGTCACCTTTATAGAAGTGAGGTAATGTCCTTCCGGCATATCCTCTTCTTATACGCTCACCACGAACAGCCTGCTGTCCGACACAAGCGGCCATCTGAGTCAGGTTCAATATAGAACCACGAGCACCAGATCTTGCCATAATAACCGCAGAGTTCTCCAGACCAAGCTGGTTATCGGCGATCCTACCAGTATCATCTCTGGCCT
Organism: Methanococcoides sp. NM1; assembly: GCF_900774285.1. NCBI lineage: Archaea > Methanobacteriati > Methanobacteriota > Methanomicrobia > Methanosarcinales > Methanosarcinaceae > Methanococcoides > Methanococcoides sp. NM1. The sequence continues at coordinate 85,066 of NZ_CAAGTW010000003.1, read as the reverse complement.
TACCCAACGTCTGCATGATCCTCATTTCAATGGTCTCTGCAAGGGTCCTGCCTGGCAATGGTTCAAGTTCCTTGGCCTCATATGCACTGATAAGTTTAGAGACCTCATCTTCAGCATCCTTGAGCCTTGCTGCGATCTCCACCTTAGCATTCCGAGGAATATCCTCATCACTGATACCGAAGCTCAGCCCTGTGTACATTACACCCCTGATCGCAAGCCTTGTGAAATCATCTACGAACTTGGCACCAGCCGCAGCACCGAATTCCTTTACCACCTTGTCAAGGACAAGACCTTTGAAAGCACCAATGGACTGTTCATCAATGGTACCCTGAAGCAGTTCGCCATCTTCGATAACAACATAAGCATCATATTCACAGTCTGCCTTTTTACAAACGTCACACTTGAAACATACCTGTGCAGGGAACTCCACGTAAAGACCCTTGGGAAGGATCTGACTGAAGATCTGTTTACCGTTCCAGTAGGGATTACCATTTTCAAGATGTCCTGCAGGTTCTGGCAACTCGCGTAGCTCTGACTTGCGGAGAAGTTCCAGAGCATCATTCTTACTGATGAACTTCTCGTTCCTTGTCAAAAGGAACAAACCTGAAATGTGGTCGTGAATACCACCTATGATCGGACCACCAAAACGTGGAGATAGAATGTTCTCCTGTACTTGCATGAGGATGCTTGCCTCTGCACGGGACTCCTCTGTCTGGAGCACGTGCATGTTCATCTCATCACCATCAAAATCAGCATTGTATGGAGGACATACTGCTGGATTGAGCTTAAAGGTCTTGCCAGGAAGTACCTTTATACGGTGTGCCATGATACTCATCTTGTGAAGTGAAGGCTGCCTGTTGAACAGAACAATATCTCCATCCTGCATTTGCCTTTCAACGATCCACCCTGGTTCGAGTTTCTCCAGAAGTTCCTCAGTGTTGATATCTGTTACCCTGATACGGCGACCATCCTCACGGATAACATAGTTCGCACCCGGATGGACCTTCTTCCCACGACGGACATATTCCTTCATGAGCTCGAGGTTCCTTGAGATAACTCTCACCGGGATCGTCATATGCTTTGCAATTTCAAAAGGTACGCCCACCTCATTTATACTAAGGTTGGGGTCCGGGGAAACTACCGTACGTGCAGAGAAGTTAACACGCTTACCAGACAGACTTCCTCTGAAACGTCCTTCTTTACCCTTAAGACGCTGGGTCAGTGTCTTCAGCGGCCTTCCTGACCTGTGCCTTGCAGGTGGTACACCTGAAACTTCATTATCGAAATATGTTGTAACATGATATTGCAACAGTTCCCACAGATCCTCAATGATAAGCTGTGGAGCACCAGCATCCCTGTTCTCCTGGAAACGCTGGTTGATACGGATGATATCTACGAGCTTATGCGTCAGGTCATCCTCACTTCGCTGACCGGACTCAAGTGTAATGGAAGGTCTCACCGTGACCGGAGGAACCGGAAGTACGGTCAGTATCATCCATTCAGGGCGGGCAGTATCAGGGTTCATTCCCATGACACGAATATCGTCATCTGAGATGTTCTCGAACCGGTCACGGATCTCAGTAGGGGTCAGTTTGTGACCATCTTCGATATACTCGCTTGGTTTCTCGAACTTGATATCGAGTTGTGCTTCGCCACAATACGGACAGACCTTTGGCTTTCTTGCCTCTTTGAAAACATCATTGATGATATCATCAGGAAGATGCCCCATGCCTTTACACTTGGAGAGCTGTTCGAGATAATCCCCCTTCTTGCTATCCTCAAGCATCAGAGAACTGCATTTGCAACAAACTGAACGTAAGATCTTACGAATGGTCTTGTTAAATCCCACATGTATCACAGGGGCCACAAGTTCAATGTGACCGAAGTGACCGGGGCATTCTCCGGCGCGGCTTCCACAGCTCTTACATTTGAGACCGGGATCAATAACACCAAGACGCAGGTCCATAAGTCCCATATCGATCGGGTACCCGTCATCATCATAGGTGTCCGCAGTTATGATCGATGTGACACTCATCTTCCTAACTTCACGAGGAGAGATCAGACCGAATTTGATCGCACCGATCCTTTTTGGTATTGAAGGTATCATATTATCCATCTGTATCACCATCACACTGCATCATCAAGTCTAAGTCTTGGAGCAACTCCCAGAGATTTGATCTCATCAAGGAGCAACTTGAAAGCATAGCTCATTTCTACCGGGTGAATATCTGTTTCTGCACCACAGTTCGAACAGTACCTCATATTACGTGTCCTGTCAAAGGTAGCAACCATTCCACAGTGTCCACATACAAGCTCGACCACCTTGTCAGATTCATCAAGCAACCTCTCCTTCAGGGTCATTGCAGCACCGTGTCCGATCAGGACATCTCTTTCCATTTCACCAAACCTCAGACCACCCTCACGAGCACGTCCTTCTGTTGGCTGGCGGGTCAATACCTGTACAGGACCTCTGGACCTGGCGTGTATCTTTGATGCAACCATGTGATGCAGCTTCTGGTAAAGGATCACACCTACGAACACATCGGCCTGGATCTTCTTTCCTGTTACACCATCGGAGAATACTTCCTTTCCGGTATGTGAGAAACCATGCTTCTTCAGACCATCACGGATGTCATCTTCGGTCTCACCTGAGAAAGCAGTTGCGTTGATGCGGCGACCTTCGATAGAACCAACCTTTCCTCCGATCATTTCAAGAACGTGAGCAACGGTCATACGTGAAGGGATCGCGTGTGGATTAATAACAAGATCAGGAACCATACCGGATTCAGTGAATGGCATATCCTGATATGGAACTATCAAACCGATAACTCCTTTCTGACCGTGCCTTGATGCGAATTTGTCACCGATCTCAGGGATCCTCTGATCCCTTATCTTAACCTTTGTAAGACGGGTTCCGTTAATAGATTCTGTAAGGATGACAGTGTCAACGATACCTTTCTCGTTGGAACGCATGGTAATTGCACTTTCTCTGCGCTGCTCAACCGTTATACCGAAATCAGACTGCTCCTCAAGGAACCTTGGAGGACTTGTCTTTCCGATAAGCACAGCATTTGGACCTACGATGGTCTCAGGGTTTACAAGACCGTCAATGTCAAGGTTTGCATATGCTTCTGCACTACGAGCACCTCTGAACTCAGAGTCAGGGATCTCAAACTTGTCTTCCTGACCACCAGGATAGCGGCGTTCTTCTCCCTCGAATGTCCTCAGGAAGTGACTTCTTCCGAGACCTCTCTGAATAGAACCTTTGTTGAAGACAAGTGCATCCTCAATATTGTGACCTTCGTAGGACATAACAGCAACTACGAAGTTCTGCCCTGCAGGGCGGTCATCAAAGTGAATTGACTCACATGTGTGAGTGTGAGTAAGTGCCTTTTGAGGATAGTGAAGAACGTGTGCGCGTGTGTCCGGCCTAAGTTTGATGTTAGAGGTGGAGACACCAATACACTGCTTGATCATCGCTGCACCCATTGTGTTCCTTGGAGAAGCGTTGTGTTCCGGATATGGAACCATACCGGTACAGATACCAAGGATCAGTGAAGGGTCGATCTCAAGGTGAGTGTGATTTGGAGTAAGGTCCTCTTCGTAAAGACCAATGAAAACATTCTCCTCCTCCTCAGCATCCAGATATTCGACACAGCCCTGCTCTACAAGGTCAAGGAAGGATATTTCACCAGCATTCAGTTTCTCTATATGTTCACCTGTCACCAGAGGAACACCGTCTTCTACGACGATAGCCGGCCTTCTGGCACGACCCATGTCCGAACTGATGATAACTTCATGAATGTCCTCGTAAAGAGTTACATTCAACTGACTGGATAGCATGCCATTGCGGCGCTGCTTCCTGATGTCTGCGACCAGTTCTACCGGATTGTTATGTGTTCCGATAAGTTCCCCGTCAAGGAAGACCTTTGCTTCAGTCATTCAGTAACCCCCTCTGGTTTATCATCGCCGATAGGATCAGCGTTCTCATCCATAATATCATGATATTCAACCTCTGGTTTCTCAGTCTTTTCGGGTGCTACATCAAGCTCTTCTGCATAGATCGCATCAACTGAGTGATCAAGCACCTTCTCAGGGACATATAGTTCAACAGGACTAACTCCAACCCCATACATGATGTTCTTGATAGCATCAATGTCTTCAGCGCCTGTGGAGAGTTCGACCATCTGGGCAAAGTTCTTCACAAGACCACAGTTTGGACCTTCAGGAGTCTCTGACGGACAAAGACGACCCCACTGTGTGGGGTGCAGATCACGGGCCTCGAAGTGAGGCTGTGCCCTTGACAATGGTGATATCACACGTCTTAAGTGGGACAGAGTTGAAATGTAGTCTGTACGGTCAAGCAACTGTGAAACACCACTTCTTCCACCTACCCAGTTACCTGTAGCAAGCGGATGCTGCAGACGGTCAGTAAGTACATCTGCACGCACAAGAGTGGCTACGTTCAGTTCCCTGTTCCTCATGTTAGCTCTCTCGAGCTGGTATTTTACATCGCGTGCAAGACGGTTGAATGCTACCCTGAACAGATCTTCCATCAGGTCACCCGTAAGTTTCAACCTCTTGTTAGAATAGTGATCCTTGTCATCGCCGGCTCGCCTTCCAAGGGCAAGCTCGAAGCATGATTCTGCCATCCTTCCAAGGAAGTGGGCTTTTGCGATCCTGTCTGCCGGATCGTTACCAAGGTGCGGGAGCAGATAACGGTCAATGACGTAATTTGCGCGCTTCATCTGGTATTCCCTTGCCTGGCCTGAAGCAACACGACCACCGATCTTCTCGATGGCATCCTCGATTGTGTCCACTTCGGCTTCCTCAAGGTTCTCGAACATGAACTTCATGATCTCCTGGTCGGTAGAAACCACCTTCACAACATCCTCATCGGTCTCAATTCCAAGAGCACGTATCAATGTGATGAAGTTAATACGACCGGATATGGATGGGAAAGAAATTTCCAGCAGGGATTTACGCCCCCTTTCCACAACTACCAGAGCCCTGTAACCTCTCCTCTGAGAGAATACTTTTGCAACCTCGATAGTATCACCGTAACGCTCACCGAACTCGGCAAGTATCTTGTTAGGTGCAAGGTCCTCGAGGGTCATTACAACACGCTCGGTACCATTTACTATGAAATATCCTCCCGGATCGAGCGGATCTTCACCATGCTGTATCATTTCAGCGTCGTTTATACCAACAAGATTACAGATATCCGATTTGATCATTACAGGAAGCTGTCCGACCTTGGCTTCCCTTGGTTCCTGTTCCTCACCATTCTGTACAACAGACATCTCCAGGAAAAGGGGAGCTGAATAAGAAAGATTACGTAATCTTCCTTCATTTGGATACAATTTCTCAATTGCACCGTCAGCTTCCTTAACTACCGGATTTTCCACCCTTATCTTACCAAGCTTTACATAGATATCTTCAAGATCTGTCTCGATTATACCCTGCTCATCAATGATCTTCTGGAGACCAGATCTGGTGAACTTGTTGTAAGAGTCAATGTGATGCTGCACAATCTTGTCCTTTGTGAAATAGGCCTCTGATAGTATGCTTGTATCTAATGCGATGATGGCACCCTCTTTTAGTTAATTGGATATTTAAGAGTAATAAAGCGATTATGATTAGTAGTAGCGTTCAATGGAATGGACGCAGTATTGACTAGACCGACCGTAATATGGAAAATATGCATTATACTGCGGCCAAAAAAAGTACATAAAAAATAAGCGAAATACCTCAAATTTGAAAACCTCGTGTTCACTCCATTACATATCTGTAATACAGTGCTTCACCTGCAGTCTGACTTTTGCGAGTGATCTTAACAACATCACCAGGCATCGCATCGATCTCCTGTGCAATAGGATCCGTTACTTTTATTTTAGGCAACTGCTCCCTCTCTACATTAAAGTGCTTCAGGACAGTCCTTAATTCATCCTCATCCATAATCTCATGATTGGGGATCAAATCGTGGTCAAGCAGGCTGAACTTACTCAAATTTACTCCTCCTTAAAAATATGCAAGCAATTATTCCAGGATTGCTGGCGGGCTCGTAGGGATTTGAACCCTAGGCCGTCTGGTTAAAAGCCAGACGCTCTGCCTGACTAAGCTACGAGCCCATGACGATACATTGTACGAGTGCCACATATTGCAAGCCTCGTACGACGGGTCAACAAGGGAATAATACTATTTAAGTGTTCCCATGGGACTGCCTTTGATTTTTGTAATTGCCCCATAAACAGTTAAGACATATAAAAAATCTATGATTGAATCAATGGTCGGACATACAACGATTCAATACATATATATAATATAATTTATGACTTTTACAAAGTTGCAGGCCTGAATTCAGTAAGCAAAATTCTCCGACACCTTTTTTTGCAATTTAGCAGCTTTGCTCACCAACGAATCCATAAGTTTCTTGTTCTAATCATTATTTTAAAGATTTTAAAACATATGAGCCAAATTCAAAAAAGAAGGGAAAACACTATCATAAAAAAATAATGCAGGACAATTATGTCCCACATTCCCAGCCTTCCAGGTATTCGGTCTGATAGGATTCAAGTTCATCGATCTCTATTCCAAGTGACTTTAATTTCAGCTCGGCAACATGAATATCAAGATCACGAGGAACCGGATGTACACCCGCCTCCAGCTTGTTCTCAGCAATGTACTTAACACACTGCGCCTGGTTTGCAAAGCTCATGTCCATGACCTCTGCAGGATGACCATCGCCTGCTGCAAGGTTCACAAGCCTTCCATCAGCAAGTACGTTTATTCTCCTGCCGGCAACATTGTACTCTTTGATGTTCTTCCTGACGATATTGATAGAACCTGCCATTGCAGTGAGCTCTTCAAGATTGATCTCCACATTGAAGTGACCGGAGTTTGCAAGAATTGCACCATCTTTCATAACTTCAAAATGCTTCCTTGTAAGGACATCTACGTTACCAGTAGTTGTCACAAATATATCACCATACTTTGCAGCCTCTGTCATTGACATTACACGGTGTCCATCCATACGTGCCTCGAGTGCCCTTATAGGATCGATCTCCGTCACAACGACATCTGCACCGAGCCCGGATGCGCGCATTGCTGCACCCTTCCCACACCAGCCATATCCACCAATGACAACGGTCTTTCCTGCAACAAGCAGATTGGTGGTTCTCATGATACCATCCCAGGAAGACTGACCGGTACCATAGCGGTTATCGAAAAGGAACTTGGTCATTGCATCATTGACAGCAATTACCGGCATCTTCAGTGCACCATCCTTTTCCATTGCCTTGAGCCTGTGGATACCAGTGGTGGTCTCCTCACAGCCACCAAGGATCTCAGGAAGCATGTCCTGACGCTCGGTGTGAAGCTTGAAAATCAGATCTGCACCATCATCTATAGTGATATCAGGCTTCATATCAAGCACTTTGTCAATAGCTTCATAATATTCATCGCCGCAACAATCATACTTAGCATAACAATCAATATTATCCCTTGTATTGAGAGCAGCTGAGACATCATCCTGTGTGCTCAGTGGATTGCACCCAGTAATAGCTACCTCTGCACCACCTATTGCAAGGGTCTCAACAAGAGCAGCGGTCTTTGCTTCAACATGAAGAGCCATTGCGACCTTATGCCCTTTAAGAGGCTGCTCGCGCTCAAAGTTCTCCCTGATGATAGATAGCACAGGCATGTGATTACGCACCCAGCCGATCTTCATATCACCGGATTCTATTAGTTCTTTTTCACTCATATTCGAATCTCCAATTTAAAGCGTAATATATAATGTAATGAGAAACAATGTAATGGAACGAATTATCATATCATTTCTTCGCATCCACGCGGGATATCAATTCCTCTGCTGCATCCCGGCCCTCATCGATGACCTTCTGCTCATCCATGCAAATGACCCTGTAATCATCCATAAGCACTTTACCATTTACAATCGTAGTTCTCACATCACTGCTACCAGCCGAGTACACCAGGTGAGAAGGAACATCATATAATGGAGTTAAATGTGCTTTGTTAATGTCAACAATAATAACATCTGCATTATAACCTTTCCTTATCATCCCACTGTTAATATCAAGTGCCTTTGCGCCGTTGACCGTAGCCATCTCAAGCACCTGCCTTGCAGGGAGTGCCATCGGATCCATTGTATCAACTTTCTGGAGCAACGCTGCAGCCTTCATTTCCTCGAACATACCAAGATTATTGTTGGAAGCACAACCATCCGTACCAAGACAGACGTTCGCTCCGCGATCAAGCAACTTCGTAACAGGAGCAATACCAGATGCCAGCTTCATATTACTTACAGGATTATGTGAAATATTGACATTATTGTTGCGCAGAATATCCATGTCACCATCAGAGAGCCACACACAATGTGCAGCAAGGACATCAGGGCCAAAGAAATCAATGCTATCCAGCATATTCACAGAGCACATACCATACTGCTCTTTCATCTGGTTCAGTTCCGCTTCTGTCTCAAGGACATGGATGTGGATCTTCGCATTGTCCACAGTCGCCTGCTCCCTTACCTTCATAAGGAACTCCTTTGAACATGTGTTTGGAGCATGTGGACCATACATGGCGGATATCCTGCCACCTGCTTTCCCGTTCCACTCATTAACGAATGATTTGCCCTTCTTCAGTTCGGTCCTGCCTTTCTCCTCATCCCATAGCTCGATCATGCCATAGGACAGAGCAGCACGAAGGCCTGAACTTTCAACTACTTTTCCAACCTCATCCATGAAGAAGTACATATCTGCAAACGCGATGGTTCCGCTTTTGACCATTTCAAGACATGCAAGACGAGTACCTGCATAAACATCAGAAGCTGTCAGTTCTGCCTCTGCCGGCCAGATATGGTTCTCAAGCCAGTCTGAGAGAGCAAGATCATCAGCGTATCCCCTGAAAAGGGTCATTCCTGCATGGGTGTGAGTGTTCACAAAACCAGGCATCACAACGTTGCCCTGTGCATCTATTACAGTATCAGCCGTCTCTTCTGTATTTTCACATACATCCGTGATCCTGCCATCTTCTATAACGACAACACCATTTTTGATGTCATCAACCGACGGATCCATTGTCAGAATATACCCGTTCTTTATTATGATATCAGCCATTATGATCCCTATACCTGTTATCGGAAGGACGTCTCGTCTTCCAATGCATTAAGATATTGATGCATTATCTTAAGCCTATCCTCTGCGACCTCTCTTGCAGCGGCAGTATTTAATCTATTCATTATTTTAAAAGGTTTCATTTCCATATACTCGGCAAACCCATCCAGAGGATCTTCTGCATATGCATTCTTTGAAGAGGTTTTCTCCACCCCACTTGCATGCTTCAAACATCGCAATGCACCCATGGACATCACTGCCCTGAATATCCCGATAGCACCAAGAGCATCGATACGATCTGCATCCTGCAATATCCGGCCTTCAAGAGATTCCGCTTTATGCCCGCGGCTGAACCTGTGAGTCCTTATGCAGGAAACGACGTGATCGATTGTAGGAGCATCCATACCTTCGCTTAAAAGAAAATCTCGTGCGATCTCTGCACTGTAGTCAGCATGATCGCCACCTTCCCGATGCTCCCTGACAACACCCACATCATGAAGCAAAGCTGCAAGTCTGATGACCCGAAGATCACCACCTTCCTTTGCCTGTATCTTCATACAAGTGGATTCCACACGCTCGATGTGTGACATCTCATGAGAACTTGGCTCATCGGCAAGCACGCCTGCAACAAATTTTCGAGTCCTGTCGATCAGATCCATGAGACACCTCACGTATCTGAAAGTTCTTCAAGCTTTCTTATCATCTGCCGGACTGCATCAGAAAGTGTACGGGAGTTGTCATACTCTCCGACCAATTTGCGTAATTCAGCCTCATCAAGCTCTTTCATCCCATAGGACAGATCGATCATGTTATCCATAGCACGGACCACGTTGTCCACAATGGTCACATTCGCAGTACGGGATGTCCGAGATAGCGGATTCAGGTCGATCGTTATCACACTTTTACCCATATCCACAAGCGCCTGACATCGGTCACCATCTTCAAGCGGGACAAGTACCACATCCGCATTGTAGATACCATCACTATCCACGATCGCCCTGCTGTGATGCAATGCAAGACGTGCATCGGCCTTGCTGCCAAGAACATCCGATGCACCGTGATCTTTAAGATGGTTGATTATCCGGTTGACACGCTCCTCACTCCTATGGAACAGGTTCACCTCAAGAGGGACACCTGTAACTTCAGAGAGCTTTACAAGAGAATCAGGGACGAGTGCAGCAGCATTGCCATTCACCGATAGTACCGGTCGCTCCGCAAGGAGCAGCATGGCAACACCCACCTTCTCTGCCATAAGAGCAGAGTCAGTTGTCTGTTCACCGGTCAGGTAATCGAAACATTCGCCCCGACCCTGTGCGACCAGACCCTGCTGACTCGTGATTCCCAGTTCAACACCTTCGACGATCTTCTCCCTTGTCATAAGGGAAACATATCGAGGGTGATCCTTAGGAATATCACTCATAGATACCACTGATCTTACGTAGTAGCATCAAGAATGATTCCCTGATCGGAAGGCACTATTATAGTCTGCACTTCCTGTCCGTCGAGCATCTGGATGTACTTGTAGTTGATAAGCTTCGGGTTCTTTGCAAGCTCCTGATTAATTAGACGCAGAGCCTCTGCCTCACCCGTTGCCTGAACGATCGTAGCGTTGGCGATACCGTTAGCTTCGATGATCCTCCTTTCAGCTTCGAGCTGCTCTTTCTGTTTCACGAAGATCATCCTCTGGGCATCCTGATCCGCCTGAAGCTTGGATTCAATAGCATCAGCGATCTTTGCTGGAAGTTGGACATTCCTGAGCAGAACCTCTTCAACGATTATACCATCGCCAACGAGAGACTTTTCCATCTCTACCTGCATTTCAGTAGCTACAAGCTCTCTTTGCTCACCATATATGGCCATGGCCGTATGGCCGGAAACAACTTCTCTGATAACGGACTTTATCGTAGGTCTGATGATCTTCTCTGCATAAGCAGTACCAAGTTTTGTATGAACAACGCTTGCATCTTCCGAAACAAGCCTGTACCTGACAGAGATATCAAGCCCTAGCGTCAAGCCCTCATTGGTCAATGCGTTTATCTGGTCATCACCGGAAACTTCACCTTCTGCAGCTTTGGCACTCATTGTATACATCTCGCTTCTGACAGAATACTTGGTGACACTTACCCACGGAGGTACAATATGCAGACCTTCACCAAGCTCATCTTCCTGAACACCGCCGAACTGGCTGAACTTCACACCAACTTCACCAGCACCTATAGATACGAAGATCGATCCAAATAATACTGAAAAGATGATCAGTATCGTTAGAACAATAGCTGCCCCACGAAGAACCACTCCTACCATTGGAGGGATCTTAATTTCAGGCATAGGGGATTCCTTACCCTCTTTGGGATCTTTAATATCCCATTCATCTTCCATTACCATAGTATTTTACTCCTTATTTGATATATGATCTAACTGAATTGAAGACTACATCCTTTTTATTAATATCTCTTTCGTGACATTACGAACGGAAGTATTGATACACTTAAAATTTTACAGGATGTTCATAACACGACGTTACATTATAAGTAGTAACCTCAGCAAAAGTTGAAAGTGCATCGACCACATCCTTTTTTGTCTCTTCGACCGAGCAGGCAAAAACGGTTTCCCCCAACATTGCCTGGGAAGCCATACCACCTGCTGCACCTACTGCCTCGATAGCATCCATTACACGATCGCTTGCAAGACCACATTTTACCGTGAACTGCTTAGAGATCTCCATGAAATTCGTAACTGTGGGACGTGACAGCAAAGAACGCAATGCAGACCTGCCTGCAGAATTGATATCCCTCATCAGTCCATCATCATTTAGCACCGAACCGGTGGAAAGTTCACCAAGTACTATACAATGAACCTCAAAAGATGGTGAAGGTACACGATCGAGAACACCGTAAGGAGGACACCCCGGCACTTTTCTAATAGGGACACCTCCGAAATACTGACCTTCGACATCCCCCATGCCACTGCCGTTGCTCACCTCTGCGATATGAACAGTTTCCACAAGCTGATTGGAAGTCAGGCCCAGTGAAAAGGCATCATTGAGCGCATAAGCAGCACTTAGAGAACCTGCAGCGGATGCACCGAACCCGCAACCGATAGGAATTGATGAGGTGCAATTTACATGAACAGGAAAATCCACCAGTTGTTCTATCAATGAGCAGGTAGTATCTGCTTTAACAGAAACACCATCAAGAAATACCTCAGTGTGTTCCACACCCTTGGTGACAACAGTATCTATGCCTCCATCAATGACAACACCACACCCAGTTGACCCTTTCCTACGTGGATCAGGATCATCATATATCTCGAAAAAACCTGTTATGTGGCCAGGAGCAAAGGCCCTGCCAACAGGACTTTTAATTGACATCGGATTCTCTGTTCCCAAAGATAGCTTCTACATTATCTGCCAGTGTTTCAGCTATCAGCCGCTTATTTCCACTGACATGAGTGATCTCATCATTCCTTGCAGATATTATATGAACGTCATTTTCCACGGTACCCATTCCAGTGAGGCTTACCTCATTTGCAACCACCATATCAAGTTCAGTAGCTCTCAAAGCTTCCTTTGCACGTAAGATAAGTTCATCCTCGGTTATACCGGTCTCTGCCTTGAACCCAACAATGGAAATATCAGGATAAGCATCACGCACTTCCCGTATCAGTTTGCGGGTGCTCCTGAATTTGAGGGTCAGGTCCCCACCTGATTTGATCTTATTGTCCTGAGCATCAAGAGTGTAGTCAGAGATTGCTGCTGCACTTATCAACATATCATATCCATTCTCAAGTTCCCTGAGAGTTGCATCGATCATCTCCCCAGCACTTTCGACCAGGATCTCGTTCAACCCTTCAGAGTCGAGCCTGCCATTATGGACCACTGTGACCTCCGCACCCCTGCGGTAGAATTCCAGAGCGATCTCCCTGCCGGTACGACCTGATGAACGATTGGTGATGACCCTGATAGGATCAATTGCCTCTGCCGTTGCACCACTTGTTATGAGAACTTTTTTCCCTGCAAGTGCACTGCTGCCAAGAGAACGCTCTACTGCAAGTGTTATCTGGCTATTGGATGCGATCTTTGCAATTCCTTCTTCAAGATGCGGACCCACAAAGGAGATATCCCAATCCTGAAGCTTGTTGATATTTTCCATCACAGCAGGATGCTCATACATAGAATTGTGCATTGCAGGAACAACGATCACAGGAGCGCCGGAGCCCATTGCTGTGGTCGCGAACGTCGTAACAGGAGTATCATCTATACCATATGCCATCTTGCCGATAGTATTAGCAGTTGCAGGTGCCACCAGAAGAAGATCTGCACAGCCTTCTGAACCGAAGAACTTCACATGCTCAACTTCACCGGTGATCTCAGTCATAACATCGTGACCGGTGGCGTAATGCAACGCATAAGGATGAAGGATATGTTGCGCCTCTTTGCTCATTACAGCATAAACCTCTGCACCGTTGCGTATAAGTTCACGTGCAAGTTCAACAACACGTACTGCAGCTATACTGCCAGTAACAGCAATAACGATGACCTTTCCGGAAAGGGAAGCACTGCTCTGCCCTTTTATCCACATAGTAGGATGACGTGACATTTTCATCAAATCCACTTTGTGTTCTAATGATAAGTAGCTTACTGAAAGTTTTCCAAAAAATGGCATTCTTTTTATTCCTGAAACACTTAACTTGAGATGAATGGCTGGAAAAAAGAAAGTCACAGGAAACCTGAACACATTGTTCAACAAGTATTCAGGGAAGGAAAAGCTGGAGGATGAGATCGACAAGCTCCAGTCACACATCCTTGAGCTGGAGATCGACAGGAAAAGGTTTGAGAAGAACGAAACCAATGCAAAACGTGCCCTTGCGGCAAAGCAGGAAGCGGAGGAAAAGCTCAAAGCTGCTAACGTAAAGATCGAAACACTCACCTACCAGCTTGAAGAGAAGAGAACGGAAGTCTCAGAAGAGATCTCATTTGCCCTTATCGAAGAGGTCACACCGTCACAGATGACATCCTATATTGACCAGCTGGCATCCATAAGATCTGACCGCGATTCACTGCTAACTGCCTACATTACTGAAAATGAGATGAATTTGAATGTCGGAATCTTAAAAGATGGTATGAGGGAGATAGACCAGAATAGCCAGTACCTGATACAGAAGATCAAAAGCGACACCGGATATGCACTATTCTATGACAGGATGCAGATGGTCAAAGAGGTAGTAGTTCCTGCACTTCCATTTGAAAGAAGTTCTGTAGAAATGTCCAGTTCGTTTGGAACCGGGACGCTAAAGAGCACCCTCATGAAGGACATAAACGTATGTATCCTCGCGGCCCACGCCGGAGAATCACTTATCGGCATATCTTCCGATAAGACCGAATTTGAGGAAGATATGATCATCCGGAGCAGTGTAAAAGCCAAACATACAAAGGGTGGCTTCAGCCAGAGGCGCTTTGAAAGGCTCAGGGATGAAGATATTGACCATCATGTGGAAAAGGTCAGGAGCGCACTGAAGAACATGCTTGAGCATGCTACAGTTGATATTGACATGATCATCATATGCGGGGACAATGTGCTGGCAAATTATATCCTTGAAAATATCGATACTGACATACCCATCATGGAAAGGAACATTGATGCAAAGATCGAAAAACATGATATTGACAGCATAATAAGAAGTATCTTCAGCTGCCGCCGATATAAACTATAACAGGAGCGAACATGGTAGAACCGGAAGAGATCGAAGGCATGGCAGATGCACTTGGGGCTGTTACACATGACGAAATTGTAGAACTCGCCCAGGAACTTGCCTATAAAAGAGAAGAGAATATACCTGACGAGGAAGAGATCACAATAATGCTGGAAAAGGCAGTCTCCCAACACCTGCTTGAAGCAATATCCATTGAGGAACTTAGCGAAGTTGATGCTAAGGACAGTGAAGATGTTAACTATTATATTGTAGGTCCACATGCATTCCCGAAGTTTCCATTCGATCTGAGCGAGGTCATTGACATCCTGAAACTGGGCAGGCGAGAGATCGATCCGGATAAGATCACAAAGCGATTTTCCGGAAGACTGAAAGCCAGAATTACAAAGATCAGACATAATATAGAGGACTTTGCTAAGGGAGATAACGATAGCATTGACATCCCGACCCTCGAACACAGATACAGCGACCTGTTAAATCTCTACTATGACTATGATTCGTGGCTTGAAGGTGAGATCACAGAGATGGAGACTGAGATACTGGATATTAGCAAACAGATCGATGCCCTGGGAGCAGCACAAGATATTTGATGTTTGTATGCGATGAGAGGTGAAGATAGATATGGCAAGGCATAGAAGAGATACCTATTACTGGCGTGCAAAAGAAGAAGGATATCGTTCGAGGGCAGCCTATAAGCTTTTCCAGATCAACGAGAAATATAAAGTCATAAAGGAAGGAGATACCATTGTAGATCTTGGAGCTGCACCTGGTGGATGGCTTGAGGTTGCAAAGAAGCTCTCAGAAGGAAAGGTCGTCGGAGTCGACCTTCGACGCATCAAAGAGATCGAAGGCGTGGACACAATAAAAGGAGATATCACATCCGATGTGACTATCAGGAAGATCATAGACATGGTCGGTGAAGATGGAGCCGATGTTGTCATCTGTGATGCCGCACCAAACCTTTCAGGTAACTGGAGCCTTGACCATGCACGGTCCATAGACCTTACGACATCTGCACTGGAATGCGCAAAGAAAATACTCAAACCCAATGGACACTTTGTTGTGAAGGTATTTCAGGGAGATATGTTCAAAGACTTCATTGACAAGGTTCGCGACAGTTTCACATTTACCAAGGCATACTCACCACAGGCATCAAGGTCTGAAAGCGCAGAGATATATGTGATCGGTAAGAAGTTCCTCACCGCACCTTTGCACAAGAACGATGAGTTCGATGTCGTTATCAAGGAAATGGGCGCATCCGGAGATGGCATTGCCTATATTGAGGACTTCGTGGTTTTTGTTAAAATGGCAGAAAAAGGAGACTCTGTGAAGATCCAGATCACAGATGTCAAACCGAACTTTGCTTTTGCAAAGGTCATTGAACGTTATGAAGAGCAATGACTCCAATAAAAAGGTTAAATTAGTTGAATTAATAACAAAAAAATCATCCCTTCAGCGATCCTGAAGGGTTTCCACTTCTTCTACAAGCCGATTGCCTGCAGCCACTTCATCTATGCTGTGCACAACTGCACCAAGATTTTCGATGGATTGCCTTATCACATTATAGTCGATCTGATCACCTTCAATAGTGATCTTGATGTTCTCTGTTTTTTGATCGACTTCATACAAACCGATGTTCACACCAGTAACACCATCAATAACACTCAAATTTTCTGCCAGTTCAATGGTAGAGGGATGGTGAGGTTTCAACACATCCAGAACCAATCTTCTTATTCCTGTCAATTTGTTCATCCTTCCCAAAGTTTCCGATAGTTACGGAGAATTATAGAAATACAGACAACATAATATGATGATCAATCTTAGATTTTGTCAGCAAACTTTATATAAATATTGATTATAATACTGTTCGTACATAAACGATTTATATTGGAATGACATTTAGAGACCATTCATTTTATACATTTTTGCAGGTGAAAAAATGATAGACCTACACACACACACCGTTTTCAGTGACGGAGAACTCATCCCAAGCGAACTCGTCCGTCGGGCTGTCACCTTCGGATACCGAGCCATAGGAATAACGGACCACGTTGATTATACTAACATAGAACATGTACTTTCATGCGTAAAGAAAGCAAAATACATGGAAGAGGTCATGGACATCAGGATACTGCCGGGAGTTGAGCTCACACACGTCCACCCTGCAAAGATCGCACCTCTTGCAAAGATGGCAAAGGAGCTGGGAGCAGAGATCGTAGTAGTTCACGGAGAATCACCGGTAGAACCCGTTGCACCTGGAACCAATGCCGCATCTGTTGCCTGTGAAGATGTCGACATCCTTGCACACCCGGGATTCCTCACCATCGAGGAAGCACAGATGGCAGTGGATAACGATATCTGCATTGAGATCACCGCAAGGAACGGACACAACAGAACTAACGGACACGTTGCCAGGATCGGTACTGAGGTCGGTGCCACCATGGTCGTCAATACCGATACCCACAGCCCTGAAAACCTTATCACAAAAGAGACAGCTTTGAAAGTCGCCATGGGAGCCGGACTGACAGGAGACCAGGCAAAGAAAGTTCTCGAGAACTCTGTCCGCTTCATCGAATAATGCCGGGACGATCTAATTACCGGCTGTAAGAACAACGTACATTCGTGTCGGCGTATATCCGACACATAATTCTTTTTATTCTACCTTTTTCAAATGGAGCCAGTTTAAGATGATAGCTGGTCTTTATCAAAATTGGTTCTGCGAATAGTACATTTTCACAAAAAGATATTATCATTCCTTTTTGAAAGCTGTTGAAGTTAGAAATGACTGAGAGTCTGCTTTCCCCCATCGAAAACGAGTTCGAAGCTGAAATCCCCGTTTATCGGACCTTCTATCACTACGCCCTCGCTCAGGCTGCCATCAGGATAGAAATCTTCATGGAATATCCATTTGCCACCTTCATCCTGGATACCTTTCCTGAATTCCACAGGTTCACCGCTGATAAGAACACGTGTTTTCACTCCACTGGAATAGCTGCAAATAATTGTATTCTCTTCTACAGACCATTCTAAATTCGTAAGATTCCCATCTGAATCAGGGTCAGGATCAACTCCGAAAGCAACATAATTCACATGTTCCGGCAGGGAAAGTTCCACAGTGCACATCGACCCATCCGTGCCCTTTGAAGTAATCTCCCTGGCATAGCCATGCTGTATGGATGAGATCTTCAAGGCAGCATCTTCCAGCTGCCTGTCAACATCCGCATCATCCATTACAGGAGCAATGTTGTTCCATGAAACGGCTGCAAGCACAACTATCAGAGCGGTAATTGTAAGATAGACCACCATTTTCAGTGGGATGGTATCCACACCACGCGTATCTGCGAGAAAACGTTGAAGGTAGTCCACAATTACTCACCAAACAGGATCAATCCAACCACTCGAAAAACTTGTCAAGTGCCCTGCGCCTGTGAGAGATAGTGTTCTTGATCTCGGTCCCAAGTTCACCGAATGTCTTACCCTCGTATTCGAATATAGGATCATAACCAAACCCGCCGGTACCGCGCTCCTCAAAAGCGATCTTGCCTTCCACAGTACCTGTGAATACGGAAGGTTCTCCCCCGGGTTCACAATAGCCGATCACCGATTTGAAAACGGCACTTCTGTCATCCTCACCTTCCATGAGCTTAAGGACCTTCTGGTTTCCAAGATTGTCCTCCACAAATGCGGAATATGGACCTGGAAAACCATTCAGCGTATTGATGAACAGACCGGAATCATCCACCATGACAGGATGTTTCAGCTTTTCAGCAGCCCATTTTGCACCGTATGCAGCAATAGGTTCAAGGTCATCTTCCTGAAGTTCGGGATAACCATCAGTGTTCTGTATCATCTCAATATCCTTTGCAGCCAGTATCTCCTTTGCTTCTCCAAACTTTCCCTTATTTCCAGTAACGAATACCATTTTACGCATAGCGACCCCTCTTCTCGATCTCTTTTACCCGAAGCAGAACATCATCTGCTTTGTCAAGTTTCCTTCTGTAACCACGACAGAATGCTTCTATCAGGTCTTCATAATTTGTATGTGTACTTTCAAATGTCTGGAACAGCACATGAACATCCACCCCTCTGGATTCCACAGAACTGTCAACGAATGCCAGACCAAAATCTATCAGGTAGATACGACCATCCTTTACGATCATATTGGAAGTGGTAAGATCTCCATGAATGATCCCACCGCTGTGAAGTCTTCCGATAACCTCACCCACAAGTTCACACCGGTTAGCATCCACCATATACTTCAATGGTTTCCCATCGATAAATTCCATCTCAATGGTAAAATCATAGATATCATGTATTATCGGGGTCGCAACACCACATCGCCGTGCTTCTGACATCAGGCGTGCTTCTGCTCGCGTCCTTTCCTTGCGAATCCGCTCATCCAGTTCCTGAACCCTGTATCGCTTAGGCATGCGTTCCTTGACCACGAAGCCACCTTTAAGGCTTACATTGGCCTCAGCACCACTTCTCAGGTACATCAAAGCACCTCCTGATGCTTATCCGCGATCCATGTAACATCCACAGTATCCGGTCTGAAGCTTGGATCAACATGTGAATTTTCGATTGGAGTGGTGGTTCCTGATCTGAACATAAGGAGCCCAGTATATGCGATCATTGCCCCGTTGTCACCCATAAATCTCTTTTCCGGAACATAAAATTGGGCACCACGGTCATCACACATCACATCCAGCATCTCCCTGAGCCTCATGTTCGCACCTACCCCGCCTGCAAGCAGCACCTCGTTCTTGCCGGTATGTGCAAGTGCACGTTCTGTAACTTCCACAAGCATTGCAAAGGCATTCTCCTGGAAAGAATAACAGACATCCTCAAGGGGCGAGGACTTTAACGCATCTTTAGCAGCTGTTGAAAGTCCGGAAAAGGAGAAATCCATACCTTTGACGACATAAGGTAGCCTGACATAGCCTGTAGCTTTCTTTGCATATTCTTCGATCTTTGGTCCTCCGGGATGGCTTAAGCCCGCACCCCTTGCAAACTTATCCAGTGCATTCCCGACTCCAATATCAAGAGTCTCTCCGAATATCCGGTATTTTCCAGCCCTATGTGCAAGGACCTGAGAATTGCCCCCGCTGACATATAGTACGACCGGGTCATTTGCAGGTGTTTTCCACCTCCCTATCTCAATGTGAGCAATGCAATGATTCACCCCTACCAGAGGAACATCAAGTGACATTGCAAGTGCCCTTGCAGATGTGGCAACCGTTCTGAGACAAGCACCAAGGCCCGGGCCCTGGGAGAATGCAATTGCATCAATGTCCTGTGGATGATGACCTTTATCCCTGAGTTCCTTAAGGAGCCTTTCGATAACAGCAGATGCATACATCGCATGATGCTGGGCAGCTTCCCTGGGATGAATTCCCCCGGTCGCCGGACGATATGTCTCCGTGACCTCTGCGATAACATCGTCTTCGTTAACAATAGCTGCACTCAGGTTCCATGCTGTGCCTTCTATACCAAGAACTGTGGTCAATAAATAAGTCTCCTTGAAAAGTAATCGTTTTTTGTGTGTATTAACCTTGCTTCCTTACATATAACTTACCAGTTGAGAAACGTTTTAGTAGTTAGCAAGACAATCCACCACCATGGAAGAGAAGAACAAAAGAACAAGTAAACCAGAAATCACTACCGAGGAACTCCTGCGGAACATCGGTCAGCCACATCTTGGAACACACATTCCGCCATCACTAAATGATGAACTTCCTGCCCTTGATGGAATTGAGTTCATGCCGCATAAGACAGCCGGATTACAATCACCAGCAGATATGTGGATCGACAAAGCAAGGATCAGTGATAACCTTCATAAAAAAACTGTTGTGGAAAAGATCCTGAAAGGTAAGACACTCTAAATTCAGACGATTTGAAGTGAGACGATCTGAAGCAAACCTATCATTCAGATCATTTCATCAAAAAACTAACTAAAAAAGGAATAAAAAGAGAAGGATGGATCAGATAATATCCATCTCACTCAACCTGTTCGGAAGATAAGTATCCGTCACGAAATCAAGTCCTTTTCCTGCAAAGGCTTGTTGTTCCGCCTTTTTCTTAATGCTAAGTTGCAGGCTTATCTGTTCTTTCCAGTAGTCGTTTGCAAACCTCGGATCTGTCAGCTCACTTCTCAATGCATCAATATCCTTGTCGGTCAGCTTGTCAGTGGAAAGTTCATACTCTACGATATCGGACGGCTGTACACCAATGAACTTGGCTGCAGGTGTTGCCATGAACTCCGAAAGGTGAGCACTTTTGATAGCACCGTAAGCGACCGATGCAAATATCCTGTAGGACCACGGGTCGCCATCAGTAAAGACCACTACAGGGATGCCCAGCTCTTCGTTCATTCTTTTGATAAGACGGCGTGTTGACCTTGCAGGCTGTCCTTTAAGGTGCACAAGGATGGCATTGTACTTTTCATCAAAGCCATTCTCAATAAGCCTCGCGTACATACCACCAGTCTCGATCGCAATAATGAACTTGGCATCGTGGTCAAGGAATTCTATATTCTCAACATTGAATGGTATCTGGTAACCACTTTCGCCAATATCTTCCTGGCAATGTATGACACGTGCACCACGCTTTGTTTCCTCCCGTATCCTGATAGGACCGAACATGGTAGCACCGTCCTCCTCAGGACGCATGTGGAAATATTCCCTCTGGAGTGCTGTTATGATCTCAAGGTCTTCGATCAGCCTGTTACTCTCAGCCTGTTCACGGAACTTGGCAATGTCCCAGTTCTCTGAGATGTAATATAACTCCCTCAAGGTCGAACCACGGTCCTGTGCCAGATGGTTCTTTACCAGGAAATCGATCGAATACACGGTCTTGAGAAGCTGGAAAGCTCCCTTGACGGTCTTGGCGGTCCTCTGGGTCTCACGATCACCATAGACCCAGACATCACTTTTCTCACTATACTCGATGTTGTTCTTGGTACGACTTGAAATACTGACGTTCGGGACGATCTCGTCTACGAACTGGTCATACAAATTCTCGGTCAAGCCGAGCAAGCGGTTCTTTGCCAGCAGATCATGCTGTTTTTTCTGTTTTGAATATTTGGAATTGACATCATCTGCCATTTCAGATCACCCCTTTGATAGCTTTTGCACCTGTAACAAGCTCTTCCTCAAGACCCTCGACGATCAACTGCGGAAGCCTTGCTACCTCAGCTTCGGCAATGGTTTCAAGATCATAGGTCACTGCCTTGGAAGCTTCAGGAGAAAGTTTCATGGCCCACACATAATCAAAATCACTTCCCATTGAGATGATCTTCGGTTCGGGAACAACATCCTTGATCTCATAGGGAAGCATGTCATGCAATTTGAATTCAGCAAGCTTGTTGCCATAGTTCTTCACCGTTACGGAAACATTCACCCCTCCATCACCATTCTGCACAACCTTTCGCATCACAAGGAGATTACCCATGACCTTTGCAACCACAGGATTGATGTCAGGAACTTCGCGCTCAAGGGTATCAGCAAGTTTTTGTGCCATCTTAGGAAGCACTTTGGTAATTATGACCTCTTTCTCCCGCCTCTTCTTCAATGTACCCTGGCGGTTCAGGTAACGGTTCAATTTCCTTGACACTTCCTTGATAGCAAGCTCCACCTCATCCCTTATCTCAGGGATCTCTGCAATAGCATCCTTGGACTCGGAAGTGAATGGAACATTGGTGGATGCAACATGAATAAGAAGTACTACAGGTCCGGTAGGCATCCCGCCTCCGGGCTGGTTCAGTCCATACTGTTTCCACTTGATACCCTCTACTGCATGGGTTGTTACACAACCACCCTGCTGGTAGAGAAGTGGAACACGGTTAGCAAATCTCATTATATCGATACGATCATCCTTCTGGAGATCGCCACCATATGCAATACCCACTTCCACAACGAAAGGATTTCCTGAGAACACGGAAGCTGATCGGGTGGTGGTTGCAATAAAGTCAACATTGAATTCTTTCTCAAGACCTTTGTAGATCAGGTCTTCACCGATAGGAGACAGGCAATCGGTAGGAGGAGACATAATCTTTACTTTCTTGAATGCATCCAGCAGTTTCTTAGACATATCCCTTGATATTTCCGAAGGAGGCAACTCGGGATCAAGTCCGGCTGCTTTGCAGATCTCCTCAGCAGTGAGCAAACCGATCTTGGAAAAAGAGTATCGCAAAAATGGTGCAAGCTTCTGGCGCTCAGTATAGCGAAGCATCTTCATAAGCGTACCAAGTTCGATACCATGGGGATGTGGCAGGATCTCCTTTGCAGGTATAGGAAGTTTGTCTGTTGCTCTTTCAAAGACCACTTCATTGCCGTCCGGCTCTATCAATGTGAGTCTGGTATGAGGGTTAACAATGGCAGTAGCCTTCAGGTATTCATAGATGGACTGCCTGCGTCCTTTGACATAGGATGCTTCCATTTCCAGTTCCACACGTGTACCATGAGGACGGTCCCAGTCAATTACCTCATCACGAAGGATCTCAGGATCATTTGTACTGGTATTGATCATAAGTTCATAGTGATGAGCAGGGGAACCGCTGCCTATCTTGGAGATGATCTTGGTAGGATGACCTGCTGTCAGCTGGGCATAAAGAACAGAAGCAGATATTCCGATACCCTGCTGTCCACGGCTCTGCTTTAATGCATGGAATCGTGAACCATAAAGCAGTTTTGCGAATACCTTCGGGATCTGGTCTTTAACGATACCCGGACCATTATCCTCCACGATCACAGAAACATTATCTTTTCCCACACGTTCAATATGAAGCAGGATATCCGGGAGGATCTCCGCTTCTTCACATGCATCAAGGGAGTTATCCACTGCTTCTTTTACGGTTGTGATCAGACTGCGAGGGGCTGAATCAAAACCAAGGATCTGCCTGTTCTTTTCAAAAAATTCCGCAACACTTATCGCTTGTTGCTTTTTTGCAAGTTCTTCTGCAATTGGGGCTGCCATAAAATATTCATCCTGCTATGGTAAAAACTGATAGGAATAACGACTGTACATTTCCTGAGAATTTCAGGGCCTACTGCTGTAATCAGTAAAAAAAGGAATACAAGATATTTATTAGTTTGCAGCCATCACAACTTTCGGTGTGAGTACTACAAAACGATTTCTTCAAAATATTTCCACAAAAAGGTTAAATCGATGAAGACTGCACCGATCACCGCATTAGACCATATCATATCAGAATAGATCAGATCATGTCATGTCATGCCATGTCAGGATCATTCACCAATATCTTCGTTCCAGAGTTTCGGATTCTTATTAATGAAATCTTCCATCATGGATACACATTCATCGGCATCAAGGTCGACCACTTCAACCCCATGGGATTCCATGAACACCCTTGCACCCGGGAAGGTCCTGGATTCTCCGACAATGACCTTTTTTATTCCAAATTGAACGACAGCGCCAGCACAAAGATAGCACGGCATCAAAGTGGAATAAAGAATTGAATCCCGGTAATGCCCGATCCTTCCTGCATCCCTGAGGCATGAAATTTCAGCGTGTGCCATTGGATCACCCTGCTGAACACGTAAATTATGACCCTGACCAATGATACTATCATCCCTTACAAGAACCGAACCAATAGGAATTCCGCCATCATTAAGTCCCAATCTTGCCTCATCTATTGCTACTTGCATAAATTTATCCATAACATCACATCCAGATACTTCAAACAAAAATACTTTAATGTTAGAAATAACTTCTCAATTGAATTTAATCCGGGACTTCCAACCTGTAAACCCTGTCATTCTCACGTACCTTCGCCTCGACAGCAAGACCTACCTCATCCCCAGGTTCAGCTCTCCGGGCAGGACCATCATCACTCCTTAACTCTGTGACCTTCTGTTCAAGATAGGTATTCTTTCCTTCAATGATAATATCATCACCCACCTCAAGACCAGACTCCATAAGTCTTATTTCTGCAGCACCCTGTTTCCTGTAGTAGTTGGTCACTACACCTACAGCCTGTCTTTTAACAACAGAGATATTCATATCCTGCTCGACATACATGCCATCGGGACCTGGAACACCAAAATAGAAGCCTGTGGAAAAACCCCGGTTAAACACCGATGCCATCTCTTCTTTCCAGCCAGCGGCTTTCTCCCGACTATACGTTCCATCCCTGTATGCATCAAGTGCTTCACGATAACATCGGGAAACGGTTGAAGTATATCTCGTATCCCTTAAACGCCCTTCAACCTTGAAAGCATCCACACCTGCATCGATGAGTTCAGGAATATGTTCTATCATGCAGAGATCCCTTGCACTCAGCAGGTACTTACCTTCAACATCAACTTCACTTCCATCCTCACCTACCAGTTTCCAGCCCCAGCGACATGGCTGGGAGCATTCTCCGCAATTGCCGGACTTGCCAAGGATGTAGGCTGAAAGATAACATCTGCCTGATATTGCCTGACACATGGCACCATGTATGAAAACCTCCAGTTCTGTATCGGTATTCTGTCGGATATTCTTTATCTGCTCAAGACTGAGTTCCCTTGCAAGCACCACACGGGAAGCTCCAAGAGATGCATAGAAATTGACCGTCTGCCAGTTGGACACGTTCGCCTGTGTGGAA
Organism: Methanococcoides sp. NM1; assembly: GCF_900774285.1. Taxonomy (NCBI): domain Archaea; kingdom Methanobacteriati; phylum Methanobacteriota; class Methanomicrobia; order Methanosarcinales; family Methanosarcinaceae; genus Methanococcoides; species Methanococcoides sp. NM1. The sequence goes on along the minus strand of NZ_CAAGTW010000003.1, from coordinate 59,617 downwards.
ATATGAACCCGCAAACCCGCATCCACGGCTTTTGTTATCACCGCAGGGTCCCAGGCAATGACAGCATCCACATCAGATGATGCCACTGCGTCGATCACATCGTCAAGCTCAGGAAGATCATCAGGATAGATCACAGTATTCAGTGCAAGGTAAGCATTCATGCCCTGCTCTTTAACATCAGTAACAAATGAGTTCAGGTCATCAAGAGTAATATCACAGGCCCTTGCCCTGAGACTGAACCTATCAACGGAAAAATAAACGCCATCAGCATGATCCTTACATGCAGAAAGGGCTGCACGGTTCTTTACACCCATCATAAGTTCCGGAATCTTGCCGGATTTATCAGGCTGGTCCATGGGTTAGCATCGTAAGTGATGGTTTAAATTAGTTATTGTCAGAGTTCTGCATTCGTGCAGACGCTGACAAAATACAAAAAAAGGAGAGTGATCCAGACCAAAATACTCCTCTATAATAAAAGCATGATGATTTCAAGAACACTGAAAAATAGGGATGCAGTAACAAAAATACATTCCCTTCTAATCCCTACTTGAGTCTTATGATTAAGAACACACTTTTTTCAGTTTTTTAATATCCCCTAGGACTTCCAAACTGTTAACAAAGTAGTAATAATAGATTTTGCGTTTTTATCATAGATACTCATGACTAGCAATCTCAGAATGATAGTTGTCTTTAGGGTTTTTTTCTCGAGTATAAGGGGCTTGTATCATTATGATTTTTCAACCATTTAGTATAGCCTTCTATTTCTGGACCGGCGTAATTGATTGAAAATTCCAACCCAAATATGCAAATAACAAAATAATATTCTCCATCCTCAGTTTTGAATATATCAAATTCATGAATTACTTGTATGTTTTTACCTGTTTTGTTTCTCCACCCCTTGTTTGCATCATAAATTCTCCGAGAATGGTATGGCCATTCAGTATTTTGTCCATAGCGTGCATGGTTGCGGATAGGATCAAGTTGCTTTTCATCAACTATATATTCTAATCCTTTAGGATGGTCAACCAATTTCAATGCCATAGCTTCAATAGCAACCTTTGACAAAAATCTTGAAACTATTGGGCCTTCTGGCAGAGGAGCTTCAGTTGGAAGAATTACACTCATTTTATTTGAGTTACGCAAACTTTCAAATACTTCATCGGGCACCTCTACTGAAATAGTAGAGGGTCCTTTTAAATGGTTTTGGAGTACAACCGGACACTTAGAAGGCATAAGAAAGCCTGAAACTGGAGGAGTACTACCACGTTTATTTGGTACCATTTGATTAAATCGTAGAATAGTCATAGCTGGCAGTTCAAGAAATGGCTTTTCGACTTTTCTAGCAAAATAATTATTGCAATTGTCACAAACTACGCCTTTTGGCAGAATATGCGACAGATTCCCGAGTGACTCTGGAATGATATGTTCAACGCTCTTAGATGTTGTAGATTCTTTTTTGCAAAACAAGCAGCGCATTGTCACTAACATCCTATTTGTTGACATAAAATATTTTAATTGGTAAATATTACACTTTACAATATTTATAAAGAATGATCGGAAATAAAAAGATTCCCATAAAGATAATTTTCATGGAATCAATAATCGGTTTCTCCATTAAATACTAAAGAAAAAAATAAAGTCCGACAGAATCAATCCACCGGTGCATAAATTTCAGTAAGGATCTCCTCAGGCGGAACTTCTGCAGGGTCGTTCAGGTAGATCTCCCTTGTTGGCCCTGTTATAGTCAATCCTTTTTCAGCGATCCATGCAAAAAGTTCCTGATACGTTGGCCCACAATCCTCGTAAGGACCTTTATGAATGGTCTTTACCATCTTCCCACCGGGAAGTTCATAGCACTTCACCTTGTCAGTATCTTCGACATTCTTCGCTATAGGAATAGCAACCTCTACGTCAGCAGTTCCTTCAGCATCAGCTTTCATGGCCTCTTCTTCGCCTGCTTCATGACAGACGAATATTGGACCACCTGTGATCTCAATACCCTTATCAAAAGTATACTGGAAAAGTTCAGGAAGCATTACTGCGATCTGCTCATACTTCCCAGTCCTCCTCATGCCAATTACCAGCTGTGGCTCCACTTCAACGATATCCATGTCAGACATTTTAATACCCCACAAAAGAATTGTAGTGAAATTATTTATAGGCATTCACATTGAATTGGTTCGAAGTTTTGGCAGATCAGGATTCAATAAATGGAAGTGAAACCCTGATTATAATTACAGATACCAGACCCCATGCAAATGGAAGCCATAATGGAATGTTCAGGAACAAGGGAGCTGAGTATGTCCAGACACCAAGATGAGTACCGATGAACTCGGCAGTGCAGCCAAGGAGGATACCCGAGATATAGATGATATTATCACCTTTTGCAGACCAGAAATATTGACGAATACCATATATTGATAATATCAGAAAAGTTAGCAAAAGGTTGTTCTTCCAGAAAAATACTGCCAGCATCAATGCAAGTGCAAAGATGAATAGATCTCTGAAAATTGCTTTATTCATGTAGTTCTCCATGTAGCACTAAAACCCATAATTGTATAAATAAAATTGGTGCTTGTGCTAGATTGGATGTTGAAGGATCTAAGACAATGCATGTATCTGGACAAAACATGGAATGATCGCTGAAGAAAATGATCATTACTTAAGATAAAGATTGGAGTAACTACTATTTCAAAGAGTATCTGACTAAATTTGATTTCAGTTGCGAAACATGGACCATGATTGGAACAATAAGCCAAGGAATACAAATATTGAGAGGGTAGCAATCCAGTTTATTGTTGATTTTGCTATGAGCTCGATAGAATCGGGAGTTATGGATAGCAAAGACTTAATCAGCACTGAGAATTTATCCTTGAGTCTGAGATCTACTGGAGCAAGGAAGGTTACTTTTGAGTTTTATATGATCACAATAAGGTAGAGTGCAGGAAAAGGATTATACTTGGAAGAACTTAAAAGTAGTTTATTTAAGATTAATAAATATATTGGATGATTTGATAATTTACTGATATATACAAAGGAAGAATATGGTAATGTATAGAAATGAAACAATCTCAACAAAGATAAGACCTATAAAAAAACTTTGTATCATTGAAAAGGATGATCATGAAAATCTAATCTCAATAATCAAACATTTTTCTTCTGAGATAGGGGGATTTTTCAATCTGATACTAACTAATGACGAAGACTTATTTTCAAAAAATACAATAGAATTTATTAAAAATCATGATCCAGACATTGTAATAAATTATTCCAAAATTGATGATAAATCTTTAAAATCTAATTTTAAAACATTAGTTGTTGATGGCAAAAATAATAGTTTTGATTATAATAGATTTTCAATTCCATTATTTATTTTAGATAATTTTTTTGATTTTTCAAAATATGGGTTTGACAATGCTGTTAAGAAAATTTATACTAGTTTTGATGAAAAAAAAGATTCAAACAATTTAATGTATCATTTAAATTATGGATTGATTAAAAATGATACTCGATATGAGGACGAAGCTTTTTTTGAAAATGTAGAATTAGTTAATTTAGATTCAATATCTACTTTTTTTGAAATTGCACAAAAACAAACTAATTCTCTATTATTTCTATTTAGAGGACTGAGTAGAAGTCAGGAAAGCATAGACATATGGTCAATCGATTTTAATAAAGAACAGTATTATAAAAAGAAGCCAACTGTTATTTTTGGAGATTGTAATAACATTAATAGTATGATTTATTTTTGGAATGTAAGGGCAACATATCCATACAATGTTAACATTTGGTTACCATTAGAATTATTTGATGAATATAAAAAAGATTTGAAAAATTTCTCTAACTATTGCATATTTGCTGAAAATTCAGTGAAAGAATTTAAAAGAAAAATAAATGAAACAAACAAAGATCTAACTGAAATCGATAATTCCAAATATTATTTTAACAATATAAAAATGGAATGGAATTCCTTTAAGCATATACAGAATGTATCTATACTTAATAATAAATTTAGAATTAAGCATCCTAGCGAAAAATTCTTTTCTACATATGGGTTGAATATTAATCTGGTTTTAGAAATTACTGGATTAGAAGATTTATTTCTTCCTAACAGCTTAAAATTAGGAGAACTTTTTACAAACAGTTCAGATTTTAGCATTGATTCGCATAATTTTTCTAGAATAAGTTCGAACGGATTATCAGTTCGATTTAGCAATTTTGTTCCACTTAACAATGAACCTTATGTTGCTAAATTGAAAATTCCAGATGTTAAAAGTATATTTGAAACATTTTTTGAAGAACATGAATTAGAATTGAAAGAAACAAATGGAACTCAAATTACAAATCAACTAATAAATCTTATTGGTGGGTTTGAAAAAATCGATATTTTACGAGACAAAAATATTTTTGATTTTTTAGTAAGGCTCACACCGAAAAGATTAGAGAGGTTGATACAAAAAGTTACGAAAGATGTGGGTGACAATATAGAGATAGAACAAATTGTTGAGCTAATCGAAAAAAATCTTGATGAAATAAATACAATAAGTTCTAATACAATTGTTGAAACTAAAAATTTACTTAGCTATGCTCCTAATATAGGAAAAGAAAAAAGTGATTTTTACAGTATAATACAACAGTTATATGAAATGAATGTTTTATTGCGTGGTAAAAGTTTTAAATGCTCATCTTGTAATTCTCTGTTATGGTATCCTTTAACATCAATAACAAACGAAATGAAATGTTACTGCTGTAATAATTCAATAAATATACCTATTTTTTCGAAGAAAAATATATTAGATGATTCTTTTAGATTAAATGAATTAGTTGCTAATGCTGTCGATCAAGGAGCTCTACCTGTATTGCTTACAACAAGCATCATATTTAATCAAAAATTTGCTGGAAAAAGATTTATTTTTGATTCCGATATTTATGAGAAAATTGATTTGTTAGCAGAAATTGATATAATATTTACATTCGGAAAGAAAATTGGGTTAGCAGAAGTTAAAGCAGATAGAGGTTTTGACATAAAGCAAATTGATAAATTACTCAATGTAGCTCGAATAGTAAATGCAGATTTGGTACTATTTTCAACACTCAAGAGTTGCGAATCACAAGAAATCAATGATCTAATTAGCCACATCAAAACAAAAAATCTGGATATACCAGCTTTTATTCTCACAAAGGAATCATTATTTGAAAAGAATGTTGTTGATTTAAGTAAATATTTTGAAGTTAATGATAATAAATTTCAAAATGGGCCAATCTTAATTAAAAGCGACTAATCTTAATTAAATTAACAAAACAACTTCCTTAAAAATATGTTGTTTTTAAGATAGGATTGAAATAATAAATATACAAAAAGTACAATTTTATTCTTCAACATCATTTGATATTATGTACTAAGTGTTGAAGAAATCAAACATCATATTTATTCAAATCACATTTTTCTAATTTTTAATCTGGCGGTTAAAGTAACTACGCCAACTATTACAAATATCGTTGCCATATTTCCCTTTGCATATACCCCCGACTATTCATGCAAAAGCTAAAATCCAAACATCTCATACACCCCAACCACTGCCAAAATTAAGTACCAAAGAAAAACATATATATTCTGTGTAAAAGAATATATTAATAGTACAATTGTCTCTGCAGATATTTTGCATCGTACCATAAATACTAAAAATGGTGGTAGTAACCATGATAGAAATTGACGGTATAGAAAGCTCTAATGAAGCGAAGACCCATGCAATGACTTACTTGCAAAACTGTTGGATCTCAAACAGATACCGAGATCAATTGGTCAATTGGGTGGGAACCTATCTTGATGAGAATACACTGGAAAATATTATTGCATACAAAAAGTCCACAGACTGGGACCATCCTTTTGAATCTATCAGGTCAGAAGCTGAAAAGGACCTGGAACTGACAACAATATACGCTTCCAGAGGAGAACAATATAACATTGACCTGATGGTCTTTGAAGGAAACCTACTGATACTTTTCAATGAAGTGCTCTCAAAGGCAAAAGAGCATCTTGAAGAGAAGATCGTAGCACACTAAAAATAATAAAAGGGGTTTGTGGTCAGACGATACAAGTCAGACCTTAATCCTCTGACTGCTGGAACTCCTTTTGTAGTTCCCGAACTCTGAATCCAACAGTAAGGAACCGTTCAGCACAGGCCCGTCCTTGCATACCCTCAGACCTTCATGATCCATACAGCAGGCACCACACACACCAATTGCACATTTGAAATACCTGTGGAGACTGAACTCTGCGCGATCATGTGCACCTTTTTCCTGTAACATCTTAAGGACATTGAACATCATTATCTCAGGGCCGCACACACATATGCGATCATAAACAGACACGTCCATGTCTGCCAGGACAGTTGTGACAAAACCGCATGTTCCGGCAGAACCGTCATCTGTTGTCAGGTGAACGTCACCTGCCTCAGAGAACCTCTTTTCAAAAACAAGCTCTGATGCAGTCCTTGCACCGAGTATCGTTGTAACCTTTGCATCGACAGAAGCAGCACTGTCAGCAAGCGGACCCAGAGGGGCGACACCAACACCCCCGGCGATTATCAGAATGTTCTCATCCTTTGCAGGTAATGTGAAGCCTTTTCCAAAAGGACCACGAAGTCCGACGGAATCGCCTTCTTTCAGCTCAAAAAGGCGGGATGTGGCATCACCTACTTTCTGTACAGTAATTCCGTTCTTGAAAGAGCAACCCATAGGGACCTCGTCCACTCCGCGTATCCATACCATTACGAACTGACCCGGCTGGGCATCATCAAGAGATGTATCGAACCTAAATGTCCTGATGGAAGGAGTTTCCTCTACGATCTGTATTATTTTTGCATTTATCGGACGCATCATATCACCCCATGGGCAAGCCCTGTAATATCTTCAACACCAGCATATCCGTTGTCCTGCAGGAATTGCTCTATGCCTGTTGCAATGTTTCCAAAGACCTCTACACCTTCATGGACAGCAGAACCGATCTGAACAGCACTTGCACCTGCCATTATCATTTCCACTGCATTTTCCCATGAAGATACTCCACCGACACCTATGACAGGTATTTCCAGTGTTTCATATAGATCATAGACACATTTGATCGCAACGGGCTTGACCGCTGGACCGGAAAGTCCACCGAACCTGTTGCCAAGTATAGGATAACCGGAATTGATGTCAATTGCCATTCCACGCAGGGTATTAATAGCGACAACTGCATCGGCACCGCCGTTCTCGGCGGCCTTGCCTATGGACCTTATATCAGTGACATTGGGGGTCAGCTTTACCCAGACCGGCACATCCACCGCATCACATACAGCAGCAGTGATCGCTTCCACTATACAGGAATCGGTTCCAATAGTAGCACCGTAACCTTCCGCATGGGGACAGCTGACATTAAGTTCAAAAGCATCAGGTTTTGCCTCTGCCAGACCTTCCGCAACCCTTACAAATTCCTCGGCATTGCCACCGAAGATGCTTGCAATCACAGGAACGTCAGCGCCTTCTTTTGCAATCTTTATCTCATTATTGAAATCTGCATAGGAAGGATTTGGCAAACCCATGGCATTCAAAAAGCCACAGTCCAGCTTGACCATGCTGGGATTTGGGTGTCCTGTCTTCGGCTCCGGTCCGATCGATTTGGTCACGACCGCACCTGCGCCGGAATTAGCCATACGTACAAGAGAGGCACCTGTTGTTCCCATGATACCTGATGCAAGTATTGTGGGATTCCTGAATTCAATGCCTGTGATCTTTACCATAACATTTCACTTCCGATCCGGATCACTCATCGTCACAGCCGGACAGCTGACACACAGCATCACTGACGAGTTCCTTACCGCCCATTTCCACCAGCAATCTTCCAATGCCGACAGCATGTTCACGGTAGTTCTTCATAGGGATCATCTCGTCGATACGCACTTCATTTGTACCATCAAGGGACAGCACTTCAACAAGCACATGAATCTCATCCCCGTCTTCGCTCACACGTGCGAACGAACCAATAGGGACAACACAACCGCCTTCCACATCCGTTATCACTATACGTTCAACTTCGGTTTCGATCCTTGATATGTCGTGGTTCAGAACAGAACATTCTTTTTCAGCTTCTTCTCCAGCCCTTGTGACAACAACGATAGTTCCCTGATTTGCAGAAGGACAGAATGCCTCAGGAGGAAGGCGATGGACATCCATTTCCCATCCCATGCGCTGCAAGCCTGCCTCGGCAAGCAATATTCCGTCATACAATCCATCTTCAAGTTTCTTTATACGAGTATTGATATTGCCTCGCAGGTCCTGTATATTGAGGTCCGGGCGATAACGCAGAAGCTGTGCACGCCTGCGCATTGAGCTCGTACCGATCACTGCACCATCCGGAAGGTCATCCAGTGTCGAGCCATCCATGGTAAGGAGCACATCATAAGGAGAATCGCGCTTCAGAACTGCTGCAAGAGCAAGCTCAGGAGGTCTTATTGTTGGAAGGTCTTTCATTGAGTGAACTGCGATGTCCACTTCACCCTCGATCATCCTGTCGTCAAGTTCACGGACAAAAGCACCCACACCAGCAACTTCATGAAGAGGACGATCTGTGAAAACATCCCCTGATGTCTTAATGATCTCTCTTGTCAGATCACAACCGCGTTCTTCAAGCATCCTGGTCACAAGGTCTGCCTGGGCAAGGGCAAGAGCACTTCCACGGGTTCCTAGTATCATCTTGTATTGCTCCTCTAGTATCATTTCAGGTTAGCTGCATATGCATCGAAGGTCTTCTCAATATCAGTTTCTGTGTGTGCCATTGAAAGGAAGTTCGTCTCGAACTGGGATGGTGGCAGGAACACACCGCTGTCCAGCATTTTGTGGAAGAACTGCAAGTAACCTTCCTTATCACATTTGAGAACGTCCTGATAGTTAAGAGGCATGTCACCGAAGAATACCTTGAACATTGAAGCAATACCACCGACATTATAATCAAGTCCCTTATCAGCAATGATGTCAGAAAGGTTGGAGCGCATCATATCACCGGTTGCTGCAAGCTTTTCATGAACCTTTTCCTTCTCCAGTACATCAAGGGCTGCAATACCAGCTGCAACTGATGCAGGACTTCCACTGAAAGTACCTGCCTGGTAAACTGAACCTGATGGAGAGATCATGTCAATTATCTCGCGCTTACCACCGAAAACACCGATCGGAAGTCCGCCACCTACGATCTTTCCAAGGGTCGTCATATCAGGTGTGACACCAAAGTACTCCTGTGCACCACCCATAGCAAGCCTGAAACCGGTGATAACCTCGTCAAAGATAAGAACAACATCGTTCTCTTCTGTGACCTTTCGAACCTCCTTCAGGTAATCGCCTTCAGGAAGTATCGGACCTATGTTACCCATTACCGGCTCCATGATGACCGCAGCCATGTCATCCTGGTTGGACTCGATAACCTCAGTCATTGCCTCGATGTCATTGTAAGGAACCTGAAGGGTATTCTTTGTAAAGTCTGCAGGAATTCCAAGGGAATCCGGCTCTCCATGTGTTGTAGCTCCAGACCCTGCCTTTACAAGCACAGCATCGTGTGCACCATGGAAACCACCCTCGATCTTGATGAACTTGTCCTTGCCTGTAAATCCACGGGCAGCCCTTAAAGCACTCATGGTTGCTTCAGTACCGGTTGAGATAAATCTCAGCATGTCGATACTTGGATAAAGAGAAGCGATCTTCTCTGCAAGGGTCACCTCAAGCTGGGTTGGGGTTCCATATAGCCAGCCTTTATCGAGCTGGTCAATGATTGCCTGCCTGATTACCGGATTTGCATGTCCCAGAATCTTGGGACCATATGCAAGACAGTAATCTATGTACTCATTACCATCAACATCAGTGATATGGGAGCCATTAGCTGACTCTGTGTAGAAGGGGTAAGGCTTGATAGCACGTACCGGACTGCTCACGCCGCCTGGAAGAAGTATTTTTGCCTTGTCGAATATATCCTTGGATTTGTCTAAAGTAACCATAATAACACCATTTGAAATTTGATCTGTAGATTAATATTAAGCTGAATAACTAAATTATAGTGGTCCTGTTCTCTTGCCTTACTTCAACATCATTGCAAGGTCCTTTGCAAAATATGTCAAGATCATGTCAGCACCTGCACGCTTGATGGACAGCAATGACTCATGCATAACTTTCTTCTCGTCAAGCCAGCCTTTTTCTGCTGCGGCCTTGAGCATTGAATACTCACCGCTGACATTGTATGCAGCTGTAGGCATCTTGAACTCGTGCTTGATACGATAGATAATGTCAAGATAAGGCAATGCCGGCTTGACCATAACCATATCAGCGCCTTCCAGTATGTCCAGTTCAACTTCGCGGATCGCCTCATTGGAATTTGCAGGGTCCATCTGGTATGTTGAGCGATCACCGAACTGGAAACCGGAGTCTGCTGCGTCCCTGAAAGGACCATAGAATGCTGAAGAATATTTTGCTGCATAGGACATTATAGGAGTGTTCTTGAAGTTGTCCTCATCCAGTGCTGTACGGATAGCACCGATCATACCATCCATCATACCTGAAGGTGCCACAATATCAGCACCTGCCTTTGCATGACTTACAGCGATCTTGCCCAGTATGTCAAGGGTCGGGTCATTGAGAACATCCTCGGTCTCAAAATCCACAATACCGCAATGACCATGACTTGTGTATTCACACATGCAGACATCAGTGATGACCACCATGTCCTTTCCAAGGTCTTCCTTGATAGCACGGACAGCCTGCTGGACAATGTCCTCATCACCATAAGAACATGTACCAGTCTCATCCTTGTGTTCCGGAATACCGAAAAGGACCACTGCAGGAATTCCAAGATCTGCTGCATCCTTTGCATCATCAACAACCTTATCCAGAGGCAAACGCTGGACACCGGGCATAGATGATATATCCACAATAGAATCAGTGGTCTCATCCACGAACATCGGATATATCAAGTCGTTCGCGCTAAGTTCGGTCTCCCGAACCAGATCGCGTATCTTACCACTTCTTAACCTTCGCATTCTAACCTGTGGGAACATAGTATCAACTCTTATTTTGTAGCATCATTGCTCTTCTTGATCGGACTGATATCAAATAAACGGGATACAGAATCTAAAAAATCCTCATCGTCATATTCAGCGGCATTGCGTAATTTTTTGGTCGGCTCTGCCAGGATCTTGTTAGTAATAGCACGTGTAAGGTCCACAAGCACCTTGCGCTCAAAGTCACCCATCGTATGATAGGCACTCAACCTGTTAATGGCGTGCTCCATCTCGGTTCCTCTCAAATTATAGGAATTGCTATAAAGCTCTGAAATAATAACATCTGCTTTCTGACGCTTATACTGGGCCTGAAGAAGTTCGAGCTCCTGTCCAACCATGACCTCTGCCTTCTTGGCCTCTACCATCCTCATCTGAAGATTCTTCTCATTGATAACACGTAACCCATCAATATTGCGAAGAATTACATGCGGGATCTCTTCTATTGAAGGATCAATATCCCTGGGACTTGCAATATCAATAAGCAGAAGTTCGTTCGTACGACCATCCATTACCTTTTCCACAATATCCTTCTTCAGAACATAATGAGGAGCAGAAGTGGCACTTATTACTACATCAGCTGCGGAAACATATTTCTCAAGCTGGTCGAACATGACAGCTTCGCCACCAAGCTCTACTGCAAGATATTTCGCTTTCTCGTAGGTACGATTTGCAATATAGATCACATTCATATCCCTGTGTGCAAGAGCCCTTGTGACCAGAGTTCCCATTTCTCCGGTACCAATGACAAGGATATTCTTGTCATTCAGACCATGCAGGATATCATCAGCAAGATCAACAGCAGCAGAAGCAATGGAAACCGCCCCCCTGTTGATGAAGGTCTCGGTACGTACTCTCTTGCCAACCTGGATAGCCTTGCTGAAAGCAGTATCTAGGATCTTTCCTACAGTACCGGCTTCTTTTGCTACCAGGAACAGGTCCTTAATCTGACCCAGGATCTGAGCTTCTCCAATTATCATGGACTCAAGACCAGAAGCAAGTCTGAGCAGATGTCTTAAAGATTCATCGTGGTCATAGAACTCCACGATCTTTGCTGACACGCCCATCTCCTTTGCAAAATGGAACAGAACACTGCTACCCTTTGAGGAAACAACATATATTTCTACGCGGTTGCATGTCTTGAGGACCGCACACTCATAAACAAGTTCATTTGAGTATAGCTGATTCAGAACAAGATCAAGGTCCCCATGCCAGGAATCCTCCATTTCCTCAACAGTAGCCTTGGCATGTGTAATAACCATACTTGATATCTCTGTCACAGTGAACCTCCACAATGAACGTGCATTAGATGTAGCATACCTTCATGAACACGAACATCGGACTTAAATTTAATGTAATGTCCCATATAGTATCAACCTTTCTTGCTTATGTGCTCCTGAACTATATCAGATGCTATTTTATACCCTTTTTCATATGAAACTTCAAGAGCTTCCCATACGGACCTATCTTCAAGGATCTCCCAGAGAATAGCCTTTCTTGTCTTTTGCTCTGCAACTTTGCCCTTTAGCAGATTTCGCACCTCATCCTGCAGTTTGATCATATCTCCATACTGAGGAGTAATGACATTTTCTATTTTCTTGCGAGTGTATTTGGATACTGCCGGACTCGACCCAAGTGTGGATATCCCAATGGTCAGACCACCCCTCTTAATAACAGAAGGAATGACAACATCATCCGCCATATCAACACGATTGACCAATGCACCTGACCTTCGGCCAAATTCCTTTATTCGATCGTTCAATTCAGCGATGTTGGTTGCAGGAATAATAAGGAACGCACCCATGACAAGCTCTTCAAGCTTTTCGTCTGATACGGATAAAAGATCCATGGAAACCAGCTCCACAGAAGATGAGGATGAAAGGTCCTTAAGCTCAGGAACGAAGTCCGCACTTACAACAATTGTATGCGCATAATCCGAAAATAGCGATGCTTTGCGAAGACCAACAGGGCCTCCACCAAAGATCACCACTTTCCTGTCACTCAGATCAATGAAAAGTGGCAAATAACTACGACTATCGGTCTGCTCTGCCATTCACAACCTCACACCTGTCTTTTTGAACTCGCGAACACTGTACAAAAGCTTATAATCAGTAATTCCGGTGGCCCTGGATATCTCCTGGGCAACGTATTCACAATCCTCCCTTGTATAGGAATGTACCATGGTGAAAAGGTTATAAGGCCAATCAGGATAACGTGGCCTTTCATAACAATGGGTCACCTCTGTAAAGCCTGCCATAACGGCACCTACTTCTTCAACACGCTCGTCAGGAACATTCCAGGTACACATTGCATTTGCCGTTATTCCAATTGCACGATGACCGATGGATGCACCGAACCTGCGAATAAAACCATTTGTCTGAAGTTGTTCTATCCGGCGGACAACCTCCTCCTCGGTCATCCCAAGTTCTTCTGAGACCATAGCAAATGGCGAATGGACAAAGGGTATACCATCCTGAGTAAGCTTGAGAAGACGGGTATCAGCTTCATCCATGACGACATTATCATTTGACATCGAATTTCACCCCGATCTTAAAAAGTCGTTTTGTAGGCAGGTTGATCAACGGACAGCCGGTCTCTTCCTGAAGGTCATTTATGATCTGCTCCAGACGTTCCTTGTTAGCAGCAGACACTGTGAACCATATATTATAATCTGCCTGGCGCAAATAATTATGGGAAACTTCCTGATGTTGATTGATAAGCTCTGCGATCTCATCTATCTTTGGTCCAGGAGCTTTCAATGCGACAAGAGTACTGATCCCACCTACCCTTTTAGTGTTGATTACAGGACCGATTCGGCGCACTGCACCTTCTTCTTTCAAACGGTCCATGCGCTCCAGCAGTTCCTCTTCAGAGATAGACAGTTGAACGCTCACTTTTTCAAATGGATGAACATCAAGTGGAAAATCCAGCTGGATCAGATTAAGGATATTCTTATCAATATCATCAAGTTGTATCATATAAATGAACACCGAATGTTTTTTTAGCAGGCTCCTGCATGCTATGCAGACTTCATGCGATCATTAGATTATAATGTTTTCCTGTAAAGGCAGACATTTTACCGGAGCAGATACATGCAGCCTTTATCTGGGTACATATATACAGTACGGCTCTTCAGCCATGTAGTCGCCTGTAGCAGCATAAGCACGAGCACGGCAGCCACCACATACGTTTTTATAGCCACATTTTCCACACTTGCCACCCAGACTGTCAAAATCCCGAAGGTCATTGAACAATTTGGAATTTTCCCATATATCCCTGAAACTCTGCTCCTTTATGTTTCCTGCAACAACAGGCAGGTAACCACATGGTTGAACGTCACCTGTGCTTGAAACAAAACAGAAACTGGTACCTCCAAGACAACCACGCGTCATTGCCTCATAACCATGAGTCTTGACGGTGACCTCTACGCCTTCCTTTTTAGCACGCTGGCGCATTATTCTGAAATAATGAGGGGCACAGGTTGCCTTTAGCTGGATACTGACATGCTTCTGCTGATCATAGAACCAGTTGAGAACACGCTCATATTCAACCGGAGGTATCTCTTCTTTTTCAAGGTTCTTGCCCCTGCCTGTGGGGACAAGGAGGAATATATGAAGAGCCTCTGCACCGATCTCAGTTGCCAGGTCAAGTATTTCAGGGATCTCGTTAATGTTCCTTTTTGTGATCGTGGTGTTTATCTGGAAGCCAAGACCACCTTTTTTGAGATATTCGATCCCACGCATCGCACCTTCGAATGCACCGGAAACTCCACGGAACTCATCGTGCGTCTTTGCTGTCGACCCGTCAATGCTAATGCTTACTCGCTGAACCCCGGCATCTTTGAGCTTTTTCACAACGTCCTCATCAAGAAGGGTACCGTTCGTGGCAAGAGCAACACGTAACCCCTTATCAGTCGCATATCTTGCGACCTCGTAAACATCCTTTCGGGTAAGTGGTTCCCCACCGGTTATAATGAGGATCGGATCACCAATTTCAGCGATCTCGTCAACGAAGTGCTTTGCCTCATCTGTAGAAAGTTCACCTTCGGGTATCTCTGAGGTTGATGAGCCCCTGCAATGGACACAAGAAAGATTGCAACCCCATGTCAGTTCCCATGCGATAAGTCGTGGAGGTTTTACCATATCAGACAGTTCTCCTTTATGTCATATATATAATGTAAGAGTACAATCGAACATTCGTTCAATTTACTTAAATAGTATGGCAATATACTACACAGAACCCATATTAAACCATGTCGTCAAGACATGGATCACACATAGGAAACCACATATTTCCAACGACAAAAATCGATGCAAGGTGAACGCGCATGGCACTGGGAATACAGGCATTTCAGACAGCTTTTGTAATTACATGGATAGTGCTAATATCATACATTATTTATCTGATATACAACCGTTCACAATTGGTTTCCAAAATTCGGAAGCTTAAATGATAAAGGTGTTTGCACATGGATAAAAAACGAAAGACGATCTTCACCATAATTGCAATAATGACAGTGATGGCGATCGGACTCTGGGGCGTAGATGTCGAGCAAGGATATTATATGGTATCTGACATCACAGCCGATCCACAGGAACATTTAGGCCAGAAGGTCAACACCATGGGAATTGTGAAGAATGGAAGCCTTAGCATTTCACCTGAAATGACCACATTCACACTGGCAGATGCAGAAGATGAGAACTATGAGATAAATGTAGAATATTCTGCAGATCTTCCTGCAAACCTGGCAGAAGGAAAAAGTATCAGTCTGACAGGAACCATGGTATCTGAAACAATGATCGATGCAGAACAGATAGTCATGGGCTGTCCGTCAAAGTACTCCGAATAAAATAAAATTCCAGAACAAAAACAAAATTTCCATATATGAGGGCATGCGATGAACATCGAAGAATGGGAAGAATACCAACATATCAACGATGCTATGAACGATATGATCAACAGTATGGACGATTCATCCCAGATGAAATCCGTGGTCGGTCATATTTGCAGATCCGGCGGCAAAAGGGTCAGACCAATTATACTGATGCTTTCTTCCCAAATATGCGGAAGCAATTCTGAGGATGCAGTTAATGCGGCCCTTGCCATCGAACTTACCCACTCGGCATCCCTTATACACGATGACATACTTGACGAGGGAGTCATAAGGAGAGGTGTTGAATCCGCGCACAAGAAATTCGGACCCGCAGCTGCAATGCTTGCAGGTGACTATATGATCTCAAAGTCCATCGAGCTTATATCATCATATGATGCCCCGGTTGTCAGAGCATTCGGACGTGCAGGAATGGCAATGGCCGAAGGGGAGACCATTGATATAAAAAGCACAACCGGAACATTTGAAGACAATCATTATTTTGACTGCATTGATAAGAAAACAGCATCCCTTTTTGCTGCAAGCGCAACCATGGGAGCTTATATCGCAGGAGCTGATGAAGCTACAGCAGAACTCTTAAAAGACTATGGGGGAAAACTGGGAATAGCATACCAGATCGTTGATGATCTGCTGGAATATACAGAGAGTACAGATGATAAAAGATCAGGTCATGAATCCATTTCCCTGCTACAGATATATCAGAAGGAGATGACACAGGAGCAGGCTGTGCAAAAAGCAACCGAAATTGCAATGGAATATGTGAAAATGGCAAAAGAGATACTTTCAAACTTTGAGCCATCGGATGCAAGGAACAAACTTCTTGAGATCACCGACTACATAACCATTGAGATGCTTCCAAAATAAAATCAATCATAAAAACCCAGGTGAAGATATGCGGGTATATGAAAAATCAGTAATCAAAGTAAATGCAAGTACAGAGAACGGAAAAGTCGTTCTGGATATAGAAGGACCTCTTTCAACAATCGCAAGTCCTGTTATCAAAAGGATCAATAAGATATTCCAGGAAGAGAAACCGATCAGAGCAGATGAGGAGAACATCATTTTTTCCACATGGTCCCCACCGATACCAAGCACTGCGTTTAACAGGCTCATAAGTGCACAGATCGGTGCCATTATGAAAAAAAGAATTCCGGACCAGTTCTCGATCGGGATCACTGATAAATGTCCTTACAATTGCATTCATTGCGGTGCTGCAGGAATCGTTGCCGACCCTGAACTGAGCGTTGATGAAATTAACAGGGTAATAGGAGAAGCTATTGAACTTGGCACATATTCTGTACAATTCGATGGTGGCGAAACAATGCTCCGAAGCGATATTGCGGATATGGTTGCCAGTGTCGATAAAACAAAGGCTATTGCCACATGTTTTACCTCCGGTTTCAGGTTGACAGCTGAAAGAGCACAGGACCTTAAGAATGCCGGTCTTTTTGCGACACATATTAGCATTGACAGTCCATTTGAAAGTGAGCATGACCGTGTTCGCGGAAGAGAGGGGGCATACCAAAATGCGATGGATGGAATTCAAAATAGTCTTGATGCAGGTATTCTTACAGATATGTTCGTTGTGGTTTCCCCGGACAATATTGACGACCTCGAAGATTTCTATGGCCTGGCAGAGAGCCTTGGAATGCATGAGATGTCCATCTACGAGATCATCGCTGTTGGCAGATGGCTTGAACGCGAAGATGAAACGATCAGCCAGAAGGATGTTTCAAGGCTGGAGAAGTTCCAGAAAGAAAAGAATATGGCAGCAGATGGACCAAGAGTTACAGCATTCCCTTATTTCATGGGACCTGACCAGTTTGGCTGTTTTGCCGGTAGAAGATGGATCCACGTGACATCCGGTGGCGACGTCATGCCATGTGCTTACACCCCACTTGCCTTTGGCAACATCAGAGAGGACAGTCTTGCAGACATATGGAAGCGTATGGGCAAACACCGTGCATACAAAGGTTCTGCAGAGTATTGTATGATGCGAAACCCGGAGTTCAGGAAGGAATACATCCATACGATCCCCAAGGATGCAAATATACCTTTAAGGATCGACCTCCAGGAAAAGAACTGAATCTAATTTTACCCCTATATTGAGAGACAGGAATCTCAAAAAAGGTTCTGACAAACTGAACATCAGGTTTGCAGATAGTCAGAACTTAAGTATTTTTTGCAAATATCCCATGATAAATTATTAACATTTCCACAATCAGAAAGACGGAACCGAATAACTTATATGCATGCTTGCTATAGGGGTGAGTAAATCGCGCTAAGTAACAGTTTATAGATATATTGAGGATTTATATGGCTAAAGACAAAATATTATCCGAAATAAAGGAAGCAGAACAAAGTGCGGCCAAAATGGTGGAGGAAGGGCTCAAAAATAAGAGCGAGCGTATAATGAATGCTCGTGCTGAAGCCAGAGAGATCATCAAACAGGCAGAAGCTGATGCAGCGAAATCTGCACAGAGTGCACTTAAGTCTGCTGAAGAAACAATTAAACAGGAATCTGAAGAAATTATTACTAACGGCAACGGTGAAGCAGAAAGCATCAGTGAAAAAGCTGAAGCTAACGTTCATAAAGCCGTTGATAATCTAGTCACAGAATTCGAGAGGGCAATTCATGCTTAAGCCAAAACAGATGAGTCGTGCCGTCATTGTAGGTCACAAGGACATTATGGAAGAAACAATTGAGGCTCTCCATAGCAGCAATCTATTCCACCTTGAGAATTACAATGAAGATAGTTCCGGACTCAAACTTGGCAGACCTTTCGAAAACGCAGGTGATGTTTCTAAAAAGCTTATTCAGTTAAGATCTATTTCATCCTTCCTTGGTGTCAAGAAATCAGATGCACCTAAACAGAAGGTTAACACTGTTTTAAATGACCTTGAATCCAAACTTGATAAACTGGATGAAGAGGTTACTGCGAAAACAGAACAGAGATCAGAACTGGAATCACGATTAAAGGAACTTGAAACACTGGCGAAAGACCTTGCGCCATTCTCAGCAATTCCAATTGAGATGGAATTGTATCGTAATTATGAGAACATCGCAGTCTTTGCAGGTACTGTCAAGGAAAATGTTGGTCCTGCTATCTCAAAGGTTACATCGACCTACGAGATGGAGTATGACCAGAATACCGGAACTGTAGCATTGTTTGTCAAGAAAGAGGATGAAGCAACAGTTTCAGAGATCCTTTCAAACTTTGAGTTCAGAGAGCTCAGGATCCCTGAAATAAGTGGCATACCACAAACCTTACTTGCAGGCATTGAAAAGGAAGAAGCAGACATCCTTAAACAGATCGAATCACTGGAAACAGATATTTCATCGATCAAAGAGAAATATTCTGAATTCATACTTGCCAGTGAAGAACTGCTTGCTATCGAATCCGAAAAAGCAGAAGCTCCAGTCAAAATTGCAACATCTGAACACACATTCATGATAGATGGATGGGTTCCGGAAGATGGTATTGCAGGACTTGAGAGCATCGTTAACACTGCAACAAACGGACGAGCTTTTGTATCAGTGCAGGAAATTACCAAACAGGATACGGACATCATACCAATCGAGTATGACAATCCAAAGGTCGCAAGGCCATTCCAGGAAATAATGAACCTGTATGCACGTCCAAAATACAATGAGATCGATCCAACAACACTGATATTCATATCATTCCCACTTTTCTATGGAATGATCCTTGGTGATATCGGATACGCATTGATCCTTCTGGCACTTGCAATGGGAATCAAAAAGATGGTCAAATCAGATGCAGTCAAACCTCTGATGAATGTACTTATCTACTGTCAGGTATCAACATTGATATTTGGTATCCTTTACGGCGAGTTCCTTGGATTCCCACTTGCAAGTCTGCACACAGATCACGGTACAGTGCCCGGACTGATCGCAGGATTCGAAACAATAACACTGTTCGCCTCCCCGATCGCCGGAGAAGTGATCACATATCCAATCCACCGTACACATATTGTTATGACAATGATAGCTGCAACAGCACTTATCGGTGTGCTTCATATCAATTTCGGATACGTGATTGGATTCATAAACGAGAAGAGAAACCACGGTTTTGCTGCAGCAATGTTTGAAAAAGGTAGCTGGCTTGTAGTAGAACTTGGAATAATCTTAGCAGTACTTGGTTACACCGGTACAGCACCTACACAAATAATAGGGATCATAGTGTTCCTTATAGGATTCGTCATGCTCGTTAAAGGAGAAGGCGTAAAAGGACCTATCGAATTACCTGCACTATTAAGTAATGCACTTTCCTACACTCGTTTAATAGCAGTAGGATTGTCATCAATTTATATTGCATCTACTGTCAATCTCATAGCTTTTGATATGATCCTGCCCCAGGGCGGAATCATAGCAGCAGTAGGCGCAATTATAGTATTCATATTCGGACATGCGTTAAACACAGTCCTGAGTATAATAGCCCCCGGATTACATGCACTCAGGTTGCAGTATGTAGAGTTTTTCGGTAAATTCTACGAAGGTGGCGGAAGAAAATACAACCCATTTGGATATATAAGAAGATACACGGAGGAATGAATAAATGGCAGACGTAGCAACAGCAGCAACAATGATGGACCCAGCAGGATTAAAAGCAATTGGAGCAGGACTCGCAGTAGGACTTACAGGTCTTGCATCAGGTATTGCAGAAAAAGATATCGGAGCAGCAGCAGTAGGTGCAATGGCAGAGAATGAGAGCCTGTTCGGTAAAGGTTTGATCCTTACTGTCATTCCAGAGACAATCGTCATTTTCGGACTTGTCGTCGCACTGCTTATCAGCTAAGTTAATTTAAGAGCAATTATATTGCTCTTAAATTCTCTGAAGGTGTCAGAGCATGGGACTCGAAACAGTTATTAAAGATATCATGGATGCTGCGCAAGCAAATGTTACCATGGTCAATGCAGAAGCTGATGCAGAAGTATCTCAGATACTTGATGAAGCTAGGCAGTCTGCAAAAAAGATCATGGGAGACCGTCTTGCAAAAGCTGAAGATGATATCAAAAGATTACGCCAACAGGAGACATCCAGTGCAAACCTGGAAGTCAAGCGTGCAACGCTTAATGCCCGCAAAGAAGTCCTTGATAAAGTATACGACAATTCAGTAGAGTCTATTGTAGCCCTCCCTGCCGAAAAACAGGAAGAGTTGTTGAAGGCCATCATTGAACAGAATGAAGGCAACGGCAGCAAAATATATTCTAACAAAGACTCTGAGGAACTTGTCCGAAAACTCTCTTCATTGGAATATGCTGGCAATGTTGATTGTATTGGTGGCGTGGTCATTGAGAACAATGATGGGACAATTCGTCTGGATTATACATATGACATAATCCTGAAGAATGTTAATGAGCAATCATTGAAACAAACATCTGATATCTTGTTCGGGTGATATCAAAATGCGGCTTTTGCAAAAATTAAAAAGGAAAAGTAGTCCGACTCACCGCGGAAGTGGCTCCAATTATGCTTATGCGACAGCACGTGTTCGAGCGATGAAGAGCAATCTTCTTCCAAGGGAGACCTATCCCCGACTTATGAACATGGGCATTGATGAGATCACACGTTTCATCGAAGAATCACAATATAAGCAGGATGTCGACGAACTGGCAAGAGTATATGACGGCGTGGATCTGTTCGAGCATGCATTGAACAGAAACCTGGGTGTCACTTTTACAAAGATCATCAATATATCAGAAGGCGAGTTGAACTACCTGATCTCTGAATATTTAAAGAAATACGACATATGGAGCATCAAAACGATCCTACGTGGAAAGTATTGTAATGCATCAGTAGAAGAGATCAACGATAGTCTCGTAGCAGCCGGACAACTGTCTTATACATTTTTGTCAAGCCTTGCAGAAAAAGAATCCTATGAAAGTGTCATCGATGCTCTCAGTGGGACCGATTATTACCCGACATTAAAAGGATATGATGGGACAAACCTCTCTGCTATTGAAAACCAGCTTGACAAAGAGTACTATAACGGAATGTTCTACGCGATCGGCACTCCGGGGTCTAATGACCGCAAGCTGTTCTCAAAGTTCATCCGTACAGAGATCGATATAAAGAATCTCAGTACACTCTTTAGGTTAAAGAAAGCAGGTGTCGGCGAGGACGAAATTGCAGACCTCATTCTTGAGGGCGGTCTTCATTTAAGCATGAAAGAGATCGAAAAGCTATTGCCTCTTCCTTTCAGTGAATTTATCAATTCACTTGAAAAATATCCATATTGGGAAGACATCTCTGACATAGTGAGCCCGGAAATGGATTCATTGGTCGATCTGGAAACTCAACTCACAAGACACAGCATCAAATCCGCTGCAAGCTTTTCACATATGTACCCACTATCCATTGTTCCGATCATGGACTATGTCCTGAACAAGAAGAATGAAGTGAACAACCTGCGCATTATACTGCGTGGAAAAGCAGCGAATCTTGATGAGGAAATAATCAGGAACCAGTTGGTGATCTAATGGAATTAGCAGTAGTAGGTAACAGCGAGTTTGTTACAGGATTCAGACTGGCTGGTGTCAAAAAAATATACGAAGCCAAAGATGATGAGCTGGAATCCATGGTCACAAAGGTCCTAAAGGATTCCGATGTCGGCATTTTTGTCATGCATGGCGATGACGTTAACAAACTACCGGAAATTTTGAGAGACACTCTAAGTGAGTCTGTTGAGCCAACAGTCGTTACTCTCGGAGGAACTGGTGAAAGCTCAAACTTAAGGGAAAAGATAAAACAATCGGTAGGTGTAGATCTGTGGAAGTAAATGGTGAAATTTATCGTGTGGCAGGACCGGTCGTCACAGTTACAGGAATTAAACCGAGAATGTACGATGTGGTCAAGGTAGGTCACGAAGGACTGATGGGTGAAGTAATCAAGATCCAGGGCGCAAAGGCCACTGTTCAGGTATATGAAGATACGTCCGGTATCAAACCGGGAGAACCTGTAGTGAACACTGGTATGCCTTTATCCGTGGAACTTGGACCCGGATTATTAGAAAGTATTTATGATGGTATACAGAGACCTCTCCAGGTGTTGCAGGAAAAGATGGGCAACTTCATTGAGAGAGGAGTAACTGCAAACGGACTTGACCGTGAAAGGACATGGGAGTTCAAGCCAACAGTAAGCAACGGCGATGCTGTAGAAGGTGGAAGTGTTATTGGTGTTGTTCAGGAAACTGCAAACATCGAGCACAAGATCATGCTCCCACCAACAGTATCCGGTACAGTAAAAGAGATCAAGAGCGGAAGCTTCAGGGTCGATGAAACTGTATGTGTACTCGCTGATGGAACCGAGCTTCCAATGATGCAGAAGTGGCCGGTACGAGGTCCACGTCCTGTAGCTAAGAAGCTCATGCCAACCAAGCCTTTGATCACAGGTCAGAGGATCCTTGACGGAATGTTCCCTGTCGCAAAAGGCGGTACCGCTGCAATTCCAGGTCCATTCGGATCAGGAAAGACAGTTACACAGCAGCAGCTCGCAAAATGGAGTGACACAGATATTGTGGTCTACATTGGTTGCGGAGAGCGCGGTAATGAGATGGCTGAGGTACTGAACGAGTTCCCTGAACTCGAAGATCCAAAGACTGGCCGTCCACTTATGGAAAGGACAGTTCTTATAGCAAACACATCCAACATGCCCGTAGCTGCTCGTGAAGCATCAGTTTACACTGGAATCACAATTGCAGAATATTACAGAGACATGGGATACGATGTATCACTCATGGCAGACTCAAGCTCAAGATGGGCAGAAGCAATGAGAGAGATCTCATCCAGACTTGAAGAGATGCCTGGTGAAGAAGGTTATCCAGCATACCTTTCAGCAAGGCTTTCAGAGTTCTATGAGCGTGCTGGTTCCGTGAACTCACTTGCAGGACTTGACGGTTCAATTACAGTTATTGGTGCAGTATCACCACCTGGTGGTGACTTCTCCGAGCCTGTCACACAGAACACACTTCGTATCGTTAAAGTGTTCTGGGCTCTTGACGCAAAGCTCTCACAGAGAAGACACTTCCCATCCATTAACTGGCTGACAAGTTACAGTCTATACACTCAGGGTCTTGCAGACTGGTTCTCCGAAAATGTCGCAGCTGACTGGACCGACCTCAGGGACAATGCAATGGACCTTTTGCAGCAGGAATCCGAGTTGCAGGAGATCGTACAGCTTGTAGGTTCAGATGCACTTCCGGAAGACCAGCAGTTGACCCTTGAGATCGCACGTATGGTGAGGGAATACTTCCTCCAGCAGAATGCGTTCCACCCTGTCGACACATACTGTCCATTTGAAAAGCAGTACAAGCTTCTCAAATCTATCACAAAGTACGGTGAGATGGCAACAGCTGCACTTGAGTCAGGAGTTCCAATGAACAAGATCATTACTATCGAGTCAAAGGATGAACTGGCAAAAGTTAAGTACGAAGAGGACTTCGAGGGTGCACTGGATGTAGTCATGACAAAGATGGATGAAGAATTTGCTCAGCTCGGAGGCAACTGAACATGACCAAAGAATACAAAACGATCGTAGAGGTTTCCGGACCTCTGATTTTCCTTGAGAAGACAGAACCTGTAGGGTATGGTGAACTTGTTCAGATCAACCTGCCGGACGGAACCACCAAGAGAGGTCAGGTTCTTGACACATCTGCAGATATGGTAGTCGTTCAGGTTTTCGAAGGTACAGTCGGACTCAACGAAGAATCCGGTGTAGTCTTCAGTGGCGAGACCATCAAGCTGCCAGTATCAAAGGACATGCTTGGAAGGATCCTTTCAGGTGCCGGTGAACCACTCGATGGTGGACCACGTATCGTTCCTGACGAGAGAGTGGACATCAACGGTGCAGCAATGAACCCATATTCCAGAATGCCTCCAGAGGACTTTATCCAGACAGGTATCTCCACAATCGATGGTACAAATAGCCTTGTGAGAGGACAGAAACTTCCGATTTTCTCCGGAGCAGGTCTTCCACACAACGAGATCGCACTTCAGATCGCAAGACAGGCAAAAGTTCCAGGAAGCGATGAAAATTTCGCAGTGGTTTTCGCTGCAATGGGTATCACCAACGAAGAAGCACAGTACTTCATGGAGGACTTCGAGAAGACAGGTGCTCTTGAAAGAGCTGTTGTTTTCCTTAACCTTGCAGACGACCCTGCTGTCGAACGTATCATCACTCCAAGGATGGCACTTACAGCTGCAGAATACCTTGCATACGAGCATGACATGCACGTACTCGTTATCCTGACAGATATCACAAACTATTGTGAAGCACTGCGTCAGATGGGTGCAGCAAGAGAAGAGGTTCCAGGAAGACGTGGTTACCCAGGTTACATGTACACTGATCTTGCATCGCTGTATGAAAGAGCAGGTGTTATCAAAGGCTTAAAGGGATCTGTTACCCAGTTCTCTATCCTTACCATGCCTGGTGACGATATCACTCACCCGATCCCTGACCTTTCGGGTTACATTACCGAAGGACAGATCGTGGTTTCCCGTGAACTTCACAGGAAGGGTATCTACCCACCGATCAACGTATTGCCATCCCTTTCCCGTCTTATGAACTCCGGTATCGGAGACGGAAAGACAAGAGATGACCACAAGGCAGTGTCTGACCAGATGTATGCAGCATACGCAGAAGGTCGTGACCTTCGTGGATTGGTTGCTATCGTCGGTAAAGAAGCACTGTCCGAAAGAGACAGGAAGATCCTTGAGTTCGCAGATCTGTTCGAAGACAGATTTGTTCGCCAGAGCAGGGATGAGGACCGTACCATCGACGATACATTAAGAGTCGCATGGGAGATCCTTTCAGAGCTGCCTGAAGCACAACTCACAAGGATCGATAACAAGTACATTGAAAAGTACCACCCTGCTCACCAGAAGACCAGTGAGTGATACTATAGTGAGGGATCTATAATGGGCGCAAAAGACGTTAAACCAACTCGATCAGAACTCATTGACCTGAAGAAGAAGATCAAGCTCTCAGAAGGTGGCCACAAGCTGCTGAAGATGAAGAGGGATGGTCTTATCCTTGAGTTCTTTGATATCTTAAGCAAGGCAAAGGATGTACGTTCAGAGTTGGATGCTGCCTATGAAAAGGCCAATGAGAAGATCGGTATCGCAGAATCTGTGGAAGGCAGGATGACTGTCAAATCCACAGCATTCGCAATGAAGGATGCACCTCAGATCGAGCTCGAAAGCCACAACATCATGGGCGTAGTAGTGCCAAAGATCGAATCCTCAAGTGTGCGTAAACTCATAAACAAGCGTGGATACGGAATTCTCGGAACAAGCTCCTACATTGATGAAGCCGTCGATTCATATGAGATCCTGGTTGAAAAGATCATTCTGGCAGCAGAGATCGAGACAACCATGAAAAAGCTTCTTGATGATATCGAAAAGACAAAAAGGCGTGTCAATGCACTTGAGTTCAAGGTCATACCTGAACTGAAGGAAGGTATGAGCTTCATCAGTCTTCGTCTTGAAGAGATGGAAAGAGAAAACACGTTCCGCTTGAAGAGGATCAAAGCATAAGGCTTTCTCATGCAGCACAAATCCTCTGATCGGCCAAACCTGGCCGACAGACTTTTTTTTATTTTAACACAGCCTGAGAATCTGGCTCGCATATTGAGATGGGCATGGATAGTTTCACTTGGTATGCTGGTTCTGGGCTATCTTTTAATTTATTTTAACCTTAAGTCTTACATAAACCTGTAAGTAGTGAAAGTGTCAGTTAATGCAAATAACTTGGACTCATCACCATCATTATAATCAGTAAGCCTTAAATAAAAATCAAACATATAATAAGCAGAGCTATGCAAATTTAACAAAATCGTTGTGTCTTCTGAGTAACATAAAGAGCTTACTTACAAGCTCAAAGACTCCAGAGAGCAATTATATTAAACTCAAAAGTTGGTCTGCAATGAGTGAACTGCCGTGGGGAAATAAAAAAGAAAAGGAACACACTTCTCCTTTTGGAACAGAAGCTACAGCGGACGCTCCTTTTCTGGCAAATACAACTGTTACCCCGATAAGCAACCCGAAAAATAAAGATCCAGGGACTGTTGCAGATAGTACTATCCATATTAATCCAGTAGATCAACACGATCCTAAACCCGAAATTTCGATCATCGATGGAATTGAGAACCGAAACTTGGACTCGGTTAATATTGACACACCACTTTTTATTAACGGTGAAAGGGAAGACGAGGATCTAAAAAAAGCTATCAATATTCAGGAAAATACAGCTGAAGGTCCGATCAATGGGATCACTGCCACAGCTAATGAGCAAACCATTCCTGAAAAAGGCACTGGATCAAGGAAGAGGTCATTGCCCTTGTTTGAACCGGATCTCCCGGCAGAAGATGATAACAGCAGCTCATTTTCACCTTATGGGGATCAAGCATCCTTTACTACTGATCAAAATAAACCGCCTCAGGAATTTGAAAGGAAGCCTTTCGAAACCATACCGAAAAATACGACATATGATCCATTCAAACCACCTGAACCCAGAACGCAATCCCATACAAATACAGAAAGAAATTCGGGATCAGGAACACCATTATTCCCGCCAGCAACACCTGATATGAGTTCAACCCTGGAAAATGTATCACAGGAATCAGAGGATATAGTTGACACAAATAAGAACGGGATACTGGCATTAATTACAAACACATTCAAACGATTCACTCACAAGAGAAAACTTCTTGATAGAATGGAAGAATGGCAACCTCCGGCATCAGAAGTTAAGATAGAGGAAGACGTTACTGAACCAGTAAAAAGAAATGTGGATCTCACTTCCGGCAAAAAAGGAAGTTTACCTTATGAAAATACAGATACTCCGACATTAGAAGAGATCAGAAAGGTAATTCCTATCGACCCGCAAAATATTGAGAATGCTACCGAATGGAAGCCACTTGGCATTCAATTTGACGAGTTACTATCCGAAGATTCAAATAACGTGACAGAAACGGAACGTACAAGTACTCCTATTGATCCGGATAGCGATCTTAATATTGGATACTCCTCCGAAAAGATACAAATAATAAAAGATGAACTTGCCCATTCAAAGCAGGGTAATGAAGACCTCAGCAAGGATATTAAAAACATCTCTGGCACGATAAATACACTGGAAGGCTCTATCAATTCCATGAAAAGGGATGGGGATAAGTCCAGTTCCATTATCAATATGAGAGTCGATGAGTCTGCAGAAAAGATAGAATTCCTGGAAGAACGTCTCAATGAATTTGAGATCACACTGGAAAGCATTCATACCGATAATGTTGAACTTAAGACCGGACTTAGCACCATTGAGCAGAACATTGTGGAACTTACAGGCTCTTACGGCATTATGCTAAATCAGATGCAGAAATTAACTGAATTCGGCAATTCAAGGTCTGCAGAGATATTTGAGACAAATAACCGCATAGATGAACTGGACCAGACACTTGCTGCAATGAACACCATACAGGCCGAATCCCAAAAAAGCATGCTTGAACTCCATTCAGTCACTGCTGACCTGATCAGAAGTGTGGAAAACACACATAACGCAAATAAGGAGCTCAGGTCTGACAGTGAAGCACAAGATCAATTGCTCAAAGATGAACTTTTATCACTAACAGATTTTGTTGAGAAAGAGCTTAAGAACCTTGGGGCAAGAAGTTATCGTGCAAATGGTGAAAATGTCCAGCTGAACAATATAATCAAAAATTCTACTAATATGAAGCTCTGTATGGAATGGCTTGAATTTCTTATGGAACTTGTCGGATGTAACCACCTCGCAGACATCCTTTCCTACTATGAGGAACTTGGGTGGATCAGTGAAGATATTCGCCTTGAACTTATGCGATATGCAGAAGGTCTCGATTATTACATCGAGAAATCCGACTGGAAGCTCGCACCTGATGACCATGTAAAATCCATCTGGTTCATCGAACAGCTCGCAGGACTCAAAGTAGATAAGAACCGGTTGTCCATCGTCGAGAAAAATATCAAAAAAGTTAAGAAGGGTACAGAGATATATGGTATATGATAATCCATGCATCCGGAAATATCCCAGAAAGGAACAATGAAGAATATGAACAAACCTAATCTGCTCAATAGAAAACTTCGAAGAAATGATGAAGGACAGGTAACCATCGATTACCTGATGGGAATTACCATATTCATTGTTGCATTATTCTTCATATTCCAGTATTCAGCAGGACTCTTCACACCGTTCCAGTCCAATTCTGATGAGATCACTCTTGTTGCTGACCGCGTTGCAACATCCATAACTGAGAAGGAGATCAGTGCAGGAAACATCAATACACCAAATCTCATTGATGGAGACAAGACTAATGATTATTTTGATCTGCTTTCCAGCAATTATGAAAATGAAGCAGATGCCTTGGGGCTGAGAGGCGAATATCATAGATATGAACTTAATGTAACATTAGATAACAGTACAGAAGTACGTATGGCAGGAAAAGCACTTCCATTTTCCGATAATATCGGACAAACCAAACGTATTGTCCTTATTGAAGATTCTGATACTGGAGAAACTGAAACAGCCATACTATCAGTAAGGGTGTGGTAAGATGATATCTCAAAGAATATTTGACATTAGAGATGATCAGGGCGCACAGATGCATACACTTGAAGCCATAATGGCTGCAACCATAATGGTAGCCATACTTTTATTCGCAGTCCAAGCAACATCGCTTACACCACTCACTTCATCAACTGCAAATGCCCACATTGAATCCCAGATATACATAATGGGCCAGGATATGCTAACTGCACTTGACCATGCACCATATGGACAGAACTCCGACCTGAAAAATGAGATTATTAACTGGAACGGGGAAATGTATGTTTGGAACGGCACAAATTACCAGTCCGATGATAATAAGAGCAATTCGCTTAATGGAACTGTAGTAGATATGCTGGAACTCGTTGCAGTGGAGAATGGAATAGCTCACAATATCCAATTCAGTTATTCCACGGCTTCAGGAAGAGAAAATTACTATATATACAATGGAGATCCCTCTGACAATGCTGTAATTATCTCAAGGAAAGTATTACTGTCTGATTCAGATGTTGGAAATACTACATTTTATGAAACCACTACCAGCATACCAGACATTGATACTACAACTGCCCTCTACAATATAGTCGATGTGAAACTTACTTTATGGCGTATGTAAAATAAATAAGGGATGTTAACATGAGAAAGTTCGATGATTCCGCACAATTGCTGTTACTTGCTGCATTTGCCATAGGGTCCACACTGGTTATTTCAACAATAATGATGAGCAATATCATCTATGCAAGCAACATGGCATCGGAATCCACCAGTGATATTAGTAATTATGAGATATCTAACATTGCCCAGATGGCAGATGAGGCGACAAGGGCTGCTTACTATAATGCTACAAATAATAGAACAGTACCGATCAATGAGTCTGTATTTACACAATATATGGACAGCTATGCAACTGAAGCATCAGCCCTGTATGCATTCCAAGGATATTCGTTTTCTTTCGATAACAGTACACTCAGTGATGCATATTTTACCGAGAATGGACTCTATGAAGGTAACCCTGAATGGGTTCTTGTCAAAAACATAAGTCAAACGAACAAGTTCATGATCGATCTGACAAATACATCCAAACTTGGAGATGCAGCAAATGCATACGAAGTGCGTGCAATAAACCAATCCGGTACATCGATCTGGTTCATGAAAGTATACAATGATAGTAGCAATATCACTATAACTGTACCAGGTCAGACATACTCTAAGACCGGATCAAACATATACCTGAATATTACTGGCAATGAGATCAATGGCGGTGCATCGGACTTCAACTTTAGCGCCTCTACAGCAAGTGATATCTATAAGCTCAAATTTATGAACTCAAGCAATGCTATGGGATACTACGAAATCTCCGGCGGACTTGCAGATGGGAACTTGTTTGTCGAAGAAAGATACAAAGTGGTCAATGCAACGATAAATATCGCTTCCAGCAATAACAAGATCAATGTATCAATACCTATCACAGTACCATGAGGATCGAACATGAAGCAAATATTCCATGACAACAAAGCTGTAGCAACATCTGTTGGATTCATACTTACATTTTCAATAACAGTCATTACTTTTGTACTTGTAATGAATGCATCCTACAATATGATGGAACAGGCAGAGCATACGGTCATGAGAGAAGAATTTGAGATCCATGGAAATAACATTGCACTACAGCTTACAGAGATGGAAACTATAGTGAACATTACCAGCTCTGCAGGCGGAGAGGTTGATGAAATAAAATATGAGATGCTATTGCCTCTGAAAGTAGCAAATGACTATTATTCTGTTGAATTTTCAAACCAGACTAATGAGATGGTATTTGAGTCTCATGGACGTGACGAAACAAGAGTAAAAATACCTTATGAAATGAGAAACATCCAGCTAATGAGTACTACCATAAGCAGTGCATCAGAGGAACATTACATGATATATAACAGCACAGCAAATATGGTCGAAATCTACTGATCAACTCAAAGGTTCTGATATATATGGTAAGAAAAAATATAATTGAATCGGATAATGCAGTATCAGAAGTAGTTGATGTAGTACTCATACTTGGGATCATGCTCATTGCAATAACTGTAATAACAGTTGCAGGATTCCCTGCCCTTCAAAACCTGCAGGAAAGTGGACACAAAGAGAACATCAGGCAAAGTTTCATAGTTCTTGGAGAGAACGTAAATAAGGTCGTCTTTGACAATGCACCCTCCCAATCCGTGGAACTTAAAATGTACGGAGGCGGAATTTGGGTCACCAGTGACAGCCATATGAATATGACATTGCAAACATGGAATTCCTCG
The DNA here is from genome assembly GCF_900774285.1 of Methanococcoides sp. NM1. NCBI lineage: Archaea > Methanobacteriati > Methanobacteriota > Methanomicrobia > Methanosarcinales > Methanosarcinaceae > Methanococcoides > Methanococcoides sp. NM1. Next base: position 27,759 of record NZ_CAAGTW010000003.1, on the reverse strand, counting down.
ATTCCTGCAAAGGAAAATCAGACAGCGATAGACAGTCAAATTAGATCTTTACAGAACGAATTTGAAGGTACAACCATATCATATGAGAATACTGGAGTTTGGGCAAAATACCAAACCGGCGATGCCGTAATGGTACGAGAACCCCAGTTTGTCTTTAACGATAATCTGCTTGTGATACCTTTTGCCCCAATTCGGGGAACAGATGGAATTGCAGGAAAAGGACTTATACGAGTAATAGCAAGAGAAGATGGGGTGCCTTCGGTTTACAGCTACCAAAATGTTTCAGCAGTTGACATTACTATCAAGAGTGTATACTATACCGCCTGGGAAGACTACTTGAGAGACACCCTGGAAATGCAGGTAGAAGTAAACAATACAGAATCCAGTGTACATGCACATAAAGATTATACTGAAAACATCGATGTACATGTACTAAAATCATCACTTGATATGAGTATCGAATGAGGTAGGTATAACAGATGAAATGCCTAAAAGAATTATACACTTCATGCAATGCCGTTTCATCTGTTGTTGGATCATTGCTCATATTCTCAATTACAATCATTTGTATTACTGTGATGTTTCTCTACAGCGTTCCCATGATTGCTGAAATGCAAGACGATGCTGAGGCACAAAAAGTTGAGCAGGCTTTTACAATTCTTGACTCACGTATAAGTAAAGTGGCACTTGGAGAATCCCCCCTGCAGACAACATCCATAACCCTTGGCGGAGGCAGTATAAATGTAAACGGCCCGGATGAAACTGAAAAGGGAAGGATGACGATCCAGATCATCAATCAAACAGATAATACAAAAGAAGAGTTCAATTGTTCACTAGGCACTGTAGAATATATCAAAGATGATCGAAAAATAGCATATGAAGGCGGTGGAGTATGGTCAAACTATGGATCAAAGGGTGGAACTATTATGGTATCCCCACCAGAATTTCATTATAATGGAGTAACTCTCACATTACCAATAATGACTATCAATGGCAGGTCATCATCCAGCGGTAAAGGTGATATTGACATTGCTGTCACTTCTGACAACAAACCACACATATTGTATCCGAATGTTTCAGCCTCTGTCCTAAGAAAGAATCCCGTTGTACATGACAAGGTCATTGTCTACATTGAAAGCCAGTACTACGATGCATGGGCTAATTATGCAGATACGTTGATTTACACCAGTGCAACAGTTGATGATGCAAACGAAACAGCCATCATTGAATTCTATACAACCCCTCCAATGGGAATATTTAGCCTCACAAATAAAATAAAAATGGGTCAGGTAAATAAGTCCAACTTGCAACCAGTCCACGATTTCAACTTTCATTTTGAAGCTGCGGAATCTCAGGGATTAAACCCAAAGAAGTATGAAATGAAAGCAACTTCCGGAACAAAGACTCTTACATATAGTTTACAAAAAAAGGGAGGTGCTGATCAATTGGAACTATATGTCACCTATATGGATACATCGGTAGGTCCTGACTATATAGAACATTGGGAAGGTATAGACGTATTTTCGATAGGAGGAGAGCAAGCAGAGGAGTTCTCAAGTGTAGATCTACTAAACGAATCTTTCATTATGGAATATGATCCACCCCTACAAGATGGTGCAGATACAGATTTCTCATGGGGACCTTCCAACACTACAAGTGAACTGCCAAATGTTGTTATCAATACCACATCAGGTTATGATCAATACGCACTGGATGATATCACACAGCACTACATAAAATTGATGACAAAGGAAGATCCGATCGAATTCAGTCTGGATGGTGGTTCACAGGACCCTATGGATTATAGTACATCCAAGGTAACTCTCAATTATGATTCACTGGGAAATGTTATCACCTACCTACATGTCACTCAAAATGAGTTGAATGCATACGTAGTAAATTGAACTCTACATAATAGAAATACTGGATCTCAGACAACAAAAAATCCAGTATACTACACAAAAAGATAAGTATGCTGAGAGTATAAATTAATGTAGTAAAACGTTTGATGACCAAGGTTATATAAATAGGGATTGGTGGATATGGGGACTAAACAAAGACCATTTGACTCTTGTAAAGCGGTTTCTTCAGTTGTTGGATTGTTATTGATGTACTCACTTGCCATCATTGCCGTTGGTATTATATTAGTATATAATGTCCCTGTACTCAATGATATGCAGGACAGCGCAAAGGCACAGAAAGTAGAGCAGGCATTTACCGTTCTGGACTCCCGCATAAGTAAAGTAGCACTAGGAGAGTCACCACGCCAAACAACTTCTGTGTCCCTTATGGGTGGCGAGATAAATGTAAACGGGCCAGGTGAAGCTGAGCGGGGCACCATGACGATCCAGATCATCAATACTACAACTAATATGACAGAGGAGTTCAACTGCTCATTGGGTACTGTAGAATATGTTAAAGATGATCGAAAGATAGCGTATGAAGGTGGAGGAGTATGGTCAGACTATGGATCAAAAGGTGGAACTGTTATGGTATCACCACCTGAGTTACATTATAATGGGGTAACACTCACATTGCCAATAATGACCGTAAATGGCAACTCATCCGCAACCGGTACAGGCAATACAGCGATTAATGTCATATCTGACAACAAACCACACATATTGTACCCGAACACTTCGCTTTCCGTCAACAGAACAAATCCTACTGACCATCTTGATAAGGTTATTGTCTATATCAAAAGCGACTACTATAAAGCATGGGCAAACTATGCCAATTCAATGACATATACCAGTGCAACACAGGATGATGAAAACAAAACAGCCATTATTTCTTTCACTACACAACCCCCAATGGGAACACAGTCACTCGCGAGCAAGCTAAAAGTAGGCCAGGTATGTCAAGATTCAATAAACTATCCAAAGCCAGTGTCTGAGTTCTATTTTGACTTTGAAGCTGTGGCTTCGGCCGGATTAAACCCAGATAACTATGCTGTAACAGCAATTTCCGGAACCCGGACACTCTCATATGATTTGCAGAAAAAACAAGGAAATAAGCAATTGTATGTAGAAGTCACCTATGAGGATACCGCTGTCGGCTCCGATTATATAGAAAAATGGAAAGGAGGACAAAATTACCCTGTGAGTGGTAACAATGCTGACCAGTATGCAACTGTGGATTTCACAAATGATTCCTTTATGATGGAATACATACCACCAAACCAAGATGGTGCTGACCCAGCCTTTTCGTGGCCTGCTGTGATAGCAGATGGAAACACATCATTTTCAATCGACGATCTTACCCAGCATTACTTCAGACTAATAACAGAGGATAGCCGTGTTGTTTTCAATATTGGATCCAATACCGGCAAAGACCCGGTAGACTACAGCACATCTGAAGTTACTATCAATTATTAGGGAATGGGGAACTATATTACCTATCTGCACATCACTCAAAATGAGCTGGATGTAACCGTGGAGTAAACCAAAAAAACAATCAAAAATCAAATCGGGTCATAATGCCAACGCAACTATGACCCAAAAGTACTATTTTTAAATACCCTCACTCAACGTCCGAGACTTCCGTATACTCGGCAGTATAGGACCCTTCTGCACCCATCTGTGCTTCAAGAGCTGCGACCAATGCAAGGAAGTAAAAGGGCGTGGTCAGTAAAGAACCAACATAGGTCATACCGCCTATTGCACTGATAACCCACAGGATGATAGCCAGCACAAGAGTGTCGACGAAGTTGTTCTTGGAGATCTCAATACTCTCTTTTATGGAATCCATTACGCCATAACCCCTTATCACGAGAAGAGGGAGTGCGTAGATCATAAGGATTGAAAGCACGATTCCCGGAAGTACCAGGAACATAAATCCTATTCCCACTATAATGGCAAATAAAATGAAGAACACCCAGCTCTTCACGAAATTATTGAAACCTTCAAACAGGTCATTGATCTCGACCTTTTCCCCGCCCATACCTTTCACGGCCATGTAGGCAAGACCATAGAAAAGCGGTGCAATGGTCACAATGAATATGGAACCAATAAAAGCTATCAATGTAGCTACGACATAAGCAGCAATGTTCTCCTTGAAAACATCCCACGATCGTTTGAATATACCTTCAAAATCCACAATATCACCTCAAAAATAAAATGGAGGCATAAACATAAATAATTTTGCAACTGCCTCACTAAAAAAGAATGAAAAGAATGAACTTATTGCTGCTTAAGGATCGTATATGTGGGGAATGGTATGTCAATTTCCTCTTTCCTGAACTCTGAGTCTATCAGCGTGTTAACTTCATTTATGACACTGAACTTCTCTGAAGGATACCTCACCCATAAGATCAATGCAAAATCAAGGCTGAAATCCCCATGGTTATCAAAACGTACAGATGGTTCAGGGTAGTCCAGAACAAGGTCTATGCTCTTTGCGATGTCCAATAGGACCCTTTTTACCTTTGCGACATCAGAACCATACGCAACTCCCATGGTTATTTTCATCATCATCCTGGGCTGAGGTGACGTATAATTTATGATCTTGTTGTTTGCTATTATGCTGTTCGGGATAATGATCATATTATTGTAGAAATCAAGGATCCTGGTACTTCTGATACCAACTTCTTCTACGATCCCGATCTGGCCATCGCCTATCTCGATGCGGTCACCGTTCTTGAAAGGCTTGTCATAATAGATGGAAAGACCGCCGAAGAACTGTGAAATAGCATCCTTGGCAGCAAATGCCACAGCAATACCCACAATACCTGCAGATGCAAACAAAGGAATAATATTCACTCCCCATATCCCTTCGAGGATCATGCCAATACCGACCAGACCAATTACAAGATCGGAGATGCCTTTCAGAAGTGGGAGAACTTCATCATCGACCTTCGTCTCTGTTTTTTTTACTACCGATGGCAGGACATTATCAAAGAGTATCTTGTTGATATTGATCAATGTAAAGATCCAGATCAATGCCAATATGGTCAACAATACGTCATTGAAAAATAACAGGTAACTTTCTGGACCACTTATCACGGAAAGTGCAAGGAAAGCGCCCATCAGGATCACAGTGTAATGTATAGGACGTTTCACTGCCTTGATCACAAGATCATCGATCTCAAACTTTGTCTTTGAGGTAAAATGCAGAAGAACTTTCTTGAAAATAATATCTACCAGATAAGCAAGTATCACCGATAATACCATTATCGAGGCTGCCAATGCTAACTTGTATTCAATTGCACCAAAAAGTGACCCGAATATTTGCTGGGCATATATGGATACTGTTTCATTGAATGTCATAAAGTACAATTGGAACGAAAATATATATTTATTTGGACACAACATCCGAACTTAGACGATGAATAGTATCAAGAAGATCATTTTTGCTGAAAACCCCTTTTTGCATAATGGAATTTACTTTCCGGTCCAGGAATATCCGGTCCTTAGCTGTGATATCACGCGCAGTGCATGCCACGATCGGAATATTCCAGGTTTCAGGGTTTGACCTTAATACGGAGATCACATCAAATCCGGAGACCTGTGGCATCATAAGGTCAAGTATTACAATATCAGGCTGTTCTTCCGTACATATATCAATTGCATCCGTGCCTGAATATGCACGTAATATGGAGAAGCCTTCCGGTTCCATCATGGACGAGAGAAGCTCTACCGCATAAGGCTCATCGTCAACTAACAGGATCTTCGGGTTCTTTCGCTCCAGTTTCTCTTTGTACCTGTCCATCAATTTCAAAAGATATTCCCGATCGAATGGTTTGGTCAGATGATCCACTGCACCACGTTCCAGAGCAATTTCTTTCTGGTCCATCATAGAGATCATCACTACAGGTATCTCACAGGTAGATTCGTCCTCTTTCAAATGGCGAAGTACAGTCCAGCCGTCCATCTCAGGTAACATTACATCAAGGGTAATAGCAAATGGTCTCAATTTTCTGGCAAGAGCCACAGCTTCCACACCATTTCCGGCAGACACAACACGATAACCACCATCAATAAAAGTTAACATCAAAAGCTCACGCGACCTTTCATCATCCTCAACAACAAGCACCAGAGGATCACTATCCGTGCATTTATCAGGAACTATTATTTCAGGAGTGACATTTTCAGCCAGTTCATCGATCGCATCACTATTAATATGTCCGGAATTATCCTGAACTGTTTGCTGAGCGATCTCCGGAATGAGGTGCTGAGTTATTGACTTCGCTGCACGAGGCGATGTGACTGCAATGGGCATATCAAAGAAAAAAGTGCTTCCTACGCCAGGTTTGCTTTTGACCCAGACATTTCCACCATGCATTTCCACAAAATGCCTGACAATTGCAAGGCCAAGACCGGTACCACCGTAACCCCGACGGTGGGAGCCATCTGCCTGACTAAAGGACTTAAAAAGGGACTGACGATCCTCTTCAGAAATACCAATACCAGTATCTTTTACCTGGACCACTAACCTGCTTTCAACGAATCTTGCACTGAGATCAACAGAACCACCTGCCTGAGTGAACTTTATTGCATTGCTCACCAGATTTTGCAGGACCTGTTCGAACTTCTGCTTATCAGCATTAATGATGATACCCCGAGGATCTAATTCTGAGTGCAGATCGACATTTTTCTTTTCGGCTATCGGAGCAAGCAGAGAGCAAACCACATCAAAGGATTCCCAAACAAGGAAATGCTCGTAGTGCAATTCCATATTCCCGGATTCAATCCTTGAAATATCCAGAATGTCATTGATGATACCAAGAAGCTTCTTACCACTATCTGAAATGTTATGCAGGTACTTCACATGCTTTTCATTAAGAGCCTCGGATGATTCTTCAAGCATAACATCGGAAAAACCGATGATCGCATTTAAGGGGGTCCTGAGCTCATGCGTCATGTTGGCCAGGAATTCGCTTTTTGCAATAATACCGGTTTCAGCATTAGCCTTTGCAACTAACACGTTTTCCTCTTTGTTCTTGCGTTCAGTGATATCTCTCGAGGTAATGAGAATGGCGTCTTTGCCCTTGTAGTCCATAAGACTGGCATTCATCTCCACAGGTACACTGGATCCGTCCTTTTTCAGGAGGAGGGTCTCAAATATCGAATGTCCATTCTCGAGCACTTCAGCTATATGGGCTTTAAACTCCTCAAAACGATCGGGAAGTAAAAGGGATCCTGAATTGAGAGAAAGAAATTCCTCATGCGTGTAACCCAACAGTTCAAGCCCGACCTTGTTAACCTCAAGGAAAGCCCCATCGGGCTTCTGCAGACAAACAGCATCACTGAATCCATCGAACAGTGCCCTGTACTTTGCTTCCGATTCCTTCAGTTCGTTCTCAGCAAACTTTTTTTCAGTAATATCCAGGACGATGCCATGATAGCGATCACTAACACCATCTTCCACAATATCCAGCTGAGAATGCTCAGATATCCAATGGACAGCCCCATTTCGATCCAGAATTCGATACTCTTTGGAGAAATGCCTTTTATTTTCTTTTAAGCATTCAAGAAGATCTGAATAATAGCCTTCTACATCATCAGGATGAATAATATCAGCATAGAGGATGTCATGAGACATCAGGGTCGATGCATCATATCCGAACTGGCTCACATTATCCGACACGAACTCAACCGGGAATCCTTTCTCGGTCTTCCACAGGAATGCAATGGCCGGACTGCTGTGATAGATGGAACTGAGTTCTTCATCCTTTCGTATTGGTTCCTGATATACTGATTTTTCCGGCTTGCTATCCAATGCACTCTCCTTGAATGAAAGGTTCTTTTCATCCACGTTCATTATAATGTTGTCATTCCTGTGCATCAGGTCGATGACCTCAGAAGGAGAGAAAATATCAAGAGGACAGGTACAAAGCGACCTCATCCCAAGTTCACTGACCGTATCTTTTACAATATCGGCATAAGATGTAAGGTATTCCGGCCCGGAACCTTCAATATTCTGCAGATCCACATTAAAACGAAGACCATCGAAACCATTCAGTATAGCCTGATCCTGCATAAGTTTCCAGTGATCAAGCAGAAGAGAGGGCAATAATTTCAGATCATTTCCGGGTAATTCCGGGATGGGGATGATCTCAAGCTGGGATGTACGAAGATAAGGATCGATATAGATGCCCCTTTCTTTGAGCATATCTTTTGCCTTTGTAGCACTTTCCGCATCAGGAGTCATCCATATGCATAATTCGTTGCCATCGAGACCTGACATGATGTAATCCTGCAGAAAATCGGCCAGCTGTGCCGTATCCTTATACACAAAGCAAAAATGACAGCCATTAGAAATGACAGACACGTCTTTGTCCGTTTTTCTTACTTGATCATCCATTGTTTCTTTCCAGTATCCGGGATACTGATGCTATGTGAGTAATAATTGAAATGATGTAATGCAACTTCCAGAGGTGGAGAGCTACATCGAATAGATGTAACTTTGTTACATCATAGAGGGATTGTTTTTGCTATTATATATATTATAACCCATAGAAAAGGGACAGATTCTGTTTTTTGTCATTTTGATGAAACATCAGTAAAGGATAAACTGCATTCAGAGTAGATCAAGGAGAACGAAAAGAAAAAGATACCCGAATATTTATCAAAGAAAATAAATAAGTGAAAGTTATTCACCACTTATTATATTATCCAATACCGTATCAATATTATACAGCTTTTCTTTTACTATCTGATATAATTCGGCAAAATTATCTCCATTTTCAGTGGATTTATAATCTTTTGAACTGTATGAAATATAGGGTCCCGGGTCATTAGGCATGTACTTGATAGCATCAATAACATTTTTTACTTCATCATGATTTACATAATAAATTAGATAAAAGTCGCCGAGTTCCTTTTGTATTGACCATACATACGTTTGATTATACTTAAAAAATAGCGTATCTTGCAATGTTTTCACATCAGTGATCAATTCTTCAGAATTGAACATAGCATCTACAGCTTTCAGTATTTTGCTCATTTCGCACACCACGCACAAAAATAAAATATCTAACCAACAAACCAATTCCTACTAATCAAATAAATATTCTGCGGTCTATATTACGTTTAAAATTAAATATATAATTACAAAGGGCAAATAAATTAAAGGATTTGTTTGAAATCGAGGAATTCGAAACATTATAACTATTTCCCCGATGCACCTACCGCGTAGGATTATATAAGATAAAAAAAGATATTCAAGATATCAGCTATTTTGGAGAGATCCGGTTGGAAAACATCAATCAAAAAGAAATTCTAGTCCTGCAGCTTCAAAGAATGTACTGGATTGAAATTGAAATGGAACAGCTTGCAACATGGGAAGCACGAATCGAGCTTGAAGGACAACATCTGGAAGCACTGGAAACCCTGTCTAATGATTCAGACAAACACGCCCTGATCCTTGAAAAATGGCTCAACGTGGCAAACATTGAACTCCCAAGAACTGCACCCCGAGGAATTCCCCACAAAATGTTTGACTTTAACAGGACAAATATCTACGAGATGTTCAGTGAGATAAGAAAATATGAAGTACTTGCAAGGGACATGTATCACAACATAACTGGAGCAGACCCTGCTGTCCTGGAAGAAGTATTCCCTGAAGAAAAGAACAGGAAAGAATTCATAAAAGATATGAAACACCTTGTCGCAGAAGAAGAAAAACACAAAAAAATATGCGATGAAAAGATCGGTGGCTTTACCAGAGTGCTCTGAACTTCGGATTACTCTCCAGAGAGATCTTGTTGGGCCTCCCAAGACCCGTGAATCTTTTTTTACAATTTTACTGACAAGATCTCACGACATGCTTTGTGAAGATCAAAGCAGAAGTGACCGTGCTTGCATATTCATCAGGACGATCTAATGATCTTATTTTGTCCTGTGATGACTATGAGCTTATCACGAAGAATTGTCAGGTCTATATTCTTAAGATTGTGATCCATGGCACCTTTTACTATCAAAATGCAAAAACATTGCATATATTTATAATATGTCAGCTCAGTATAAGTTTACGTTAAGATACATTTATGAATACTATATCGAATATATTTTATGTGAAGATAAGAGGTTATCAATTTGAAATGGAAACATGACAGGGGACTTGAGGGCAGGATGTTGTTGACACTATTCCTGCTGGCGGCAGTGTACCTACTATTTCTGGCATTCCTGTTCTATTCGGGTGCTCCCCAGATGTTTATGCTGTTGTTCATAGGCGTATTCATGGGAGCACAATATTACTACTCAGACCGTCTGGTCCTCTGGACCATGCATGCAACCATCGTTTCCGAGCATGAGGAGCCTGAACTTCACCAGACCATAACCCGGTTATGTGCCATAGCGGACCTGCCAATTCCCAGAATTGCAGTGGTGAACACATCGATCCCGAATGCCTTTGCAACCGGCAGAGGTCCAAAGAATGCAGTGGTTGCTGTGACCACAGGCCTGATGGACCAACTAAACCAGGGAGAGCTGGAAGCGGTCCTTGCACATGAGCTGAGCCATGTCAAGAACAGGGATATGGCGATACTCACCATAGCCAGTTTCATATCGACCCTTGCATTCTATATCGTCAGGTACAGTTTCTACTTTGGCGGATTCGGAGGTATGGGCGGCAGAAGAAAGGAATCCAGCGGCATTATCGCGATCTGGATCGTGTCATTGCTTGTATGGGTCATCAGTTTCCTGCTGATACGCGCCCTTTCCAGATACAGGGAATTTGCGGCTGACAGAGGTTCTGCTGTTATCACAGGCCAGCCCTCCAACCTGGCATCGGCACTTACGAAGATAAGCGGCATCATGCCCCGCATCCCCCAGGATGACCTTAGGTCAGTGGAGGGTATGAATGCGTTTTTCATAATCCCTGCAGTTTCAGGTTCTTTCATGAGCCTGCTCTCGACCCACCCATCCACGGAAAAAAGGCTTGCAGCACTTGAAAAGCTACAACAGGAGCTTGAGTTCTGATGGGACTTAAAGGCATGTTCGATTCCCTGCTAGGCAGGAGCAAGCTGCCGCCATCAAATACGGAGCGGCTGTTCGCGATCTCAACGGCAGTGATCACCATGGAGGTGAACCTGAACCTGCACCCGTCCGGCCAGGCAGGCATCTGTTTCAAGTCCATGTCCCTTTCCCAGTATGAGAATACCAGAAAGGAGATCGAGGAGCTGTTAAGCTACAGCACACAGGAGACAGGGACAAATTACCGCATCGAGAAAGACAAGTACAACTTCCTCTGGGTGATCCTGGATGATGCAGATTTCGAGGACCTTGTCACGAACATACATATGATCAGCCAGACCCTGATCGAGCAGGGTTTTTCAGAACAGATCCTGTGCGCAGTGTACCGTTTTGAAAGCGAGGGACCGGTCTACTGGATCTATAATTTCAAGCAGGGCAGCTACTACCCCTTCGTACCACGGGGCAAACAGGAAAGGGACAATTCCACGGAGCTCAGGCTCAAAGCCCTTATAGAGAACGAGCTGCCGGTCGAGAAAAATGTAGAGAAATGGTATCCCCTCTGGGGAATGCCATTCTAAAAAGTAAAGATGAAGATTTCAGTCTTCGAGAAGACCGCTTCCGGTAAAGATCTCCTTTGCTTCCTGTAGGCTCAGGTCTTCAGGCGGGACAATGATGTTGGATTCCACAATGCTTGCATCATCAAGTTGCTTCCCGTTCGATTTGATCACATTAATGAGCCTTGAAAGCTCAGTCCTGTAATCAGCTTCATTTTCCTTGCCTACAAGGTCCACTATCCGGTTGTCAATGATGTTGAGCTCGTCGAACAGACTTCCGGGGACCTCAAACTGCCCTTCACCCATTATCCTGATTATCATTTTCCTTCCTCCATCCTGAGTTTTGCCAGCTCCGTCTCGACATTCGATTCCGCACTGATCTTTGCAAGTTCCCTATCGATGTCATCACCACTGCTTGTAATGTCATCAAGGGTACCTGTCTCGATGAGCTCATCAAGGGCAGAGGCACGTGCCTTCATATCTTCGGTCTTGTTCTCTGCTCTCTCAACAGCAAGACCGACATCCGCCATTTCCTCACTGATCCCTGATACGGATTCATTGATCTTCACCTGGGATTCAGCAGCCGTATATTGTGCCTTGATGGTCTCTTTCTTCGTCCTGAATATTTCTACTTTGGTTGAAAGACGCTTCTCAGCAGCCACCAGTTTATCCTGCTCCTTTTCAAGGTCAGCGATCTGCTGGTCAAGTCCCTGTACCTGAAGGTCCAGTGCACCCTTGCGCTCAAGTGCAAGCCTTGCAAGGTCTTCCCTGTCACTCTTAATGGCATCCCTTGCCTGCCCGGAAAGCTTGTCAATGCTCTGCATCAGCTTTGAGCGCTGCAACTGAAGTCTTTTCTTTGAGGTTGCTACCTCAGCCACCCCTCTTTTTACACCCTGCAACATTTCCAGTTGCTTCTCATAGGAATAGTCAAGTGTCTCTCTGGGGTCCTCCATGCGATTGACGATCTTGTTCATCTTCGCCTTGAGGACGGTTTCCATTCTATTAAATAGACTCATTTACTCCCTCCCGTTATTATGTGCATGTTAGTCATCAGAACTAACTATCATATGTTATTTAGCCGATTTACTATTTCTAATTTTAGTTCCAGTGGGGTTTGGAGATGATTGGTGAAAGGGAGGTTGTGGTTTTTTGTTGAGATGAAGAAAAAAGAATCAAAAGCTCAAAAGTTTGAAAAGATAATTGTTGAGACTATCCGGGAAGCTGATCATCTTAACAAAGAGTTCAGGGAACTGGGAGTTAACAAGCGTGCATCTGTTTTGTCTACTCACAATACGATGAGGTATAGCCGGGTTGTTGGGTGAGCGGTAGCTATGAAGAAGAGGTGAAAATAAATGATGTATAGAGATACTAGAGAAATATACAAAACAAAATGTGTTCGTTGCAACTCTTTCACTTTATGTAATCGTTACTTAAACAAAAGAAAATCATATTTTTCTGTTTAAATTGTGTAAAAGAAATAAGGAATTAAAAAAAATTAATCAAACGAAAGATTTTCTATTTAAACTTTCCATTTGCTCTTTCCAACATTCCAAATATCGTTTTGATGTTGAATCCCAGAAATTTACAAAAATTGTTTCTTTTTCAACATCATCAATGTTTGCAGAATTAAATTCATCGAGATCAGATTTAGATTTTATTGCAGTAATTTGATCATGATTTTCAACTTTTTTAAAGTCTCTCTTGAGCCCGATTTCAATTCTTTTCTTTTTCTCATTAGAATGCAAGCCAATTATAAATAAAAAATTATCATTTTTATTATAAACAATTACATGTACACTATTCAATGCCGCTGCACGCTCTTCAAGTGTTTGAGTCAATTGTCCAATTGGAATTATGTTTGTTTCATTGTTACTCTTTAAGTGAAATTGATCAAAAGGAACATCTGTTTCCAAGTCATTTGCTTGATTTGAACCATATCTAATAATTCCAACAGAATCATATGTTTGATCAATCTCATCAATAAATTCACTTATAAATTTGTGCTTTTTATGAGTTGTCAGAAAAGATAAATTAAGATCTACAATTTTTATATTGATAGAAGAATCTTTCTCAATTATTGAATCAATTACTTTATGCACTACAGAATAATCACTATCCCTATTGAGTTTGATTTTCAAGTTAAAATGATTTTCATTTTTTGAAATCCTGAATGAAACCATTTTTCGTTCTGTAGAAAATAAATTATGGCTAGCGAATTCTGTTACAGAATATTCAATCTTGCCATAAATCCATTCATTATCAGTATTAATTGATAAAAGAGTGCTCTTTTTAAATGAAAAAGAATCTTCAGAATGTGAACTAAGATATTCTTTTAAGTCATTTAATGAAATGTCTTCACTTGTCAATAAGATAAAACCCGACATTTTGGGGTAAGCATTTATATCAATATACTTACGGAGTGTTTCTTGTGACTCAATGCCTAAAAAGAAATTTTTTGCAAAGTCTGCTAAATGGTTATTAGTATATGCAAACACAAAAACATTCTTTTCTTTAAAAAACTCAAGACTGTTTTGAAGCTTTATGTGTTCACTATTAAAGAAAACTTCCAGCTTATCATGTTCTTTGAATTGGACTTCATTGCCTTCAGTCATTTAAAAACCTCCTCAAGTGGCTCAAAACAGTTCATATCATTATTTAAGTATTGAAGCTTAATGTCTTGTCCTCTATCTCTTACCCATTGTGAATTATATTCTCTGTGGATAGACTTATTGAATGGGTTTGCTCTTGCAAATGTAATCTCAGAAATATTATGATTAAATCGACCACATACCTCCCTTATTAATTTAAATGTAGTAGGAGAAGGTTCATCAAAAGATAAAATATTCTTAACACCATCTGCTTCAAACATTATAATATCAGAAAACATATAGAACAAAGACAAATTATCCCTCAAATTTAAATTTTGATTTGAAAGATAGTGTGGATAATAATATTTCAGATTGGAATAGTGCTTTTTTAGGTGACTAAATACACTTATGCGATCATTAGATAAAATGAATATAACTGGGAAGTGATTTTTTCTTGTTCTGTCCCTAATTTCACATTTTTTTAATACGTTTTTGAATTTATTGATGTCAAAACTATTAAAGCGATAACATAAAATTCCATATTTAAAATAGTTGATATTGGAATCTATTATTTTTTGATCTTCTAATACATCATGGGATAAATTGGCTTTTTCGATTTTTACTTTTAGCTTATAAAGATCTTCAGAAAATTTAGAAACATTAAAGTTTTCCATATCTTCTCTACCTTTACATTCAACAATAACCCCATGATTCTCAGATTTTTCTAAAAAGGGTTCATTTAGACGGTAAAGAAAATCGATGCCTGCCTTTTTTGATTTATTAGTATCAAGAATAGGAAAGGTCATATCAAAATTACTATAAATGAGTTCCCATTTGAAAAAATTAGAGAAAAGTGCTCTTATTTCTTCTTCATGAATATCACCATGAACATTTCTTCCTTCAGAACCATCTAAGCTTATAACCATTCTAAATCTCCCACAATCGAGTTTAAGATACAATATTTTAATAAATATTCATTATTTTTATCAAAACTGTTGAAAGTAAATGAACCGCTCTTATCTATTGATAGAATAGACACATTTTCATTTTGATCTTCTAATTGCAATTTTATTTTCACTACTTTATTAGTGTATGAATTAAGAACGTGATGTAAAATATCCAAACTTTTAATGCTTGCAATGTATTTTCCAATTAAAATTTCATTATGAGTAAAACCATTGATAACGGCTTCTTCACTTTGAACAATGTAATTAGATTGTTTTAGCATAGATAGAAAATGGATGAAATTAATTGATATAAAAGAATCAAAGTAACCAATTTTTTTAAAAAGACGTCTCATAAAATAATCGCTTTGTGATTTTCCAGAGTAAACAATCATAAAACTGTTTTTTAAATCGATTTCAAAAATAGTCTCTTTTATATCATAATCTGTTTTTTTTGTAAAGTTGCCATTATATTCAGTATGTATCAAAGTAACCTTATTGAGATACTTAAATATGTACGTATCATATTCGGATTTTTCTAAAAATAGGTAACCTTCGTCTACTTCCGATGGAATAAATTCATCTTTTCTCATTTCTTTAATCACAGATAAAGAAAATGATTTAGGGATTTTTCTTACAGAAGCTGAACGAAATTTTAAATCCATGTGACCTCTTTAAGAAACATGCATAATATACATAAAGTTTTTGTATGTTAATTGCTCATGAAAAGTGCAACTTTCATAAAATAATGCAGATTTTTATTAAAATAAATTAATAAGTGCGGAGGGGAGCTTTGAAACCCCCTAGCTCACCAATGTGGCATCATAGCAGGATCTTGACAGTTATAAGTATCAGCACAAAGAAGTGAATAGGGAGGCTGTTGCCTCCGCGCAGATGCCCCTAATCAATTCAGAAATCAAATTTTTAATCATCTTTATTCCTCCTTTAATGCACGGAATTATGAACTTAAGACAAAGTTTTAGAATCAAATTCATAAGAATATTAAACACCTTGATCTCTATGCTAAACTCAACTGCAATCTCCACACGAAGAATAATTTATTAAAGGCACTAAATGTATAAAAATATTTCGAAATAGTATATTTATTTTAATAAGAAAATGGTAATTCTTATTTTTACTTTTTCTAGAATTAAACTTTTAACCCTGTATCTTTCCAGATGAAACAGACCTAGTACGAAAAAATAAAATGAAAAATATTAGTGAGTTTCAAATTTATTAAATTCAGTATTCAATTCCATTGAAGCATATACCTGAAAAATAGTCTGCTCTTCTGGATTCTTAACTTCAACATATCTAATTGACATTTTAGAAACTTCCTCTTTCGACTGGATAAATAGATCGTTAAACAGTGGATCGTTTATAAGTTCATTACGAGTCTTATTTTCAATATCCATCCCTTTTGCAATTGCTTTATTTCTAGCTAAGAGAAATGCAAATGGAGCAGAATGATGAGTTGAACCTTTTCGACTTTGAGCCATGATACGCTTTTTCATATTGTCTGAACGACCTACAAAAAGCGGAATTCTATCCTTGTAATAAACATATATTCCACATTCAGGCATGCCTTGCAGATTATCCCGTTTTAATGGCCTTGAATTTACCAATTTTTCTAGTAATACTGGAAGTGAATCAATTATACTTTCGAATTCTTTCTTCATAAACTAACCACAAAAATAGTGAGATAGTGGATATATAAAAGCATAGTGTTTTTCCAAAATTATCCATTGTTATCAACAGAAACTATTCAAATCAAATTGGATATATATTGCTCCAGTAGCCGACAGATCAATTTTGTTAAAGGCTGAGGTTTGAATCATATCCCTCGTATCATTTTTCGGGGATATATACAACGTATAAAAAGTGTACGCTATCAAAAAGCACTTAGATCATTTATCACCTATTACTTCAAAGATTCCAAAGTCCCATAATAGAGGAAGTGTTCTTAGTTAAAGAGGATGTGAATTAAATATTTGCAAATCATTCAGTATCAATATGACAAAAAGAAAGAAAGATACGAGTGAATACGAATTACCCGATATTCAAAAAAACGCCCTGGATAATTGGATAACGTTAAATATACTCCCACAAAAAATATCAAATAAAAATTACACCAGTTATGCGCTTAAACTTCTTTTTGAACAAACACCAGATGGTTTCTTCATCACAAATAAGCAGTTTAAAGAAGCGATGATCAGATGTGATTTCTCACCTGTAAATAAAAATAAATTAAATTGGGATTTTCGAGTTTCTCTAAGATCTCCAGAGTTGAAATGATCTAAATGAGGTTATAAACCTAACATATATTAAAAAAGCTTATCCAATTTGATCTTATTTGCCGTTTTGAATCTTCTTTTTTGACTTAGCTTCCCCATATCTCGGATGCTGTCTTGAAGTGCATTTTTGCAACTTCGTGTAACCTATCCCTGCCATACTTTTCAATGAACTTTGCACCAACCTTCTTAACCTTATCCGATGCACCCTTTGGGAATGTTCCGATATACTTCTCGTTCATTTCCTGTATAGCCTCAAGGAAAGCTGCACGTGCAAGGATTGATGCTGCAGCCACTGCAATTGACTGGTCTTCTGCTCTGGGTATCTGAACAGGCTTCACATCGATGTTCCATTGGCAAAGTTCATCCTCGACCATGCTGTCGTGGTATGAAAATTTGTCAATTATGATGATATCACCCTGCTGGTACAGGTCTCTGATTGCACTTACATGGTTTACGGTAAGCATAATGTTCAGGTTCTGAAGTTTTTCATAATATTTATTGTATGCAACTGGTTCAAGGATCTTCACGGAGAACATATCAGCTGAAATTGAGCTTTTTATCTGCTTTGCAATAGAAATGTTCTGATAATCGGTCAACTGTTTGCAATCCCTGACACCGATCCCCTCAAGAATTGATTCAATTTCTGGAGTGGTCTTTACTGCAGCTACCACAAGAGGACCAAAGAAATCACCCTTACCTGATTCATCAGAGCCAATTACACCATGTCCATTTGTAACAGGCAAGTCTATAGATGATGTTAACTTTTCTTCGGGAATTGAAATGTTCTTATTATTAGGTGAAGGTACTACACCTTCTATTAGTGCAATACGTATTTCTTCTGCTTCAGGTGATGTGCCTAACTGGGACAGATCAACTTTAATTCCCTTCTTTCCGTCGTATATTCTTATTACGCGGGAAAACTGTTTCTTTGATACGCTGAACTGAATACCGAAATTGATTTCCTTTGGTGTATCCACGTCAAACCCTGGAACAAGGATTGATCTTATCTCATTGTACTTGTCAGTTATTTTCATCTGATCCCCCTTATTATTATTTCTTGATTCTAAGTCTGGTATTTTCGTTCGGCTCTTATTCCTTGTTCCCGTATATCAAATGGATACATAACCTTGTTTACAAATTGGTTATTGTGTGACAAAAACGTGATACATATGGTTAGTTGTAATATGGGCTCTGTAGAAATCCTCAACCAAACTAAACATACAATCTTGACATTCTCGGATTGCGACGATTCGATTCAAGATCCACTTACATCTACAGAATACATAATTAAAACCGTGGAAGGGTTTTCGTTCAGCAAAGTAAATCTACACTTTACAATGATGAAAATGGTAACAAAAACAGCGTGAAAATAAGTAAAATGAGCCTCGGGTGGGATTTGAACCCACGACCTCGTCCTTACCAAGGACGTACTATACCCCTAAGCCACCGAGGCACCTTCATAAAATGGGGGTTGTGATGTGGTTCCCAGATACACAGAATCAATTATGAACCTTTCGGTCGGGTTTATAAATTCCAGCGGTCGTCTACCGGGAACTTCTCATTTATCCACATCAGGGTCCTGTTATCGTGTACGATGCGATATGACCTTGAAAGTGCTTTACTGGTACCGAAAAGGAGGTCATCTTCATTGATCTCGATGTTATCAAAGTCCCGGCGGGTCTCAATGCCGCTGCTTCGGAGTATCTTGCCAATGGGGACATCCGCGCGCATGAGGTCCTGACGGATGTCTTCGGGCATCCTCTCAATAGGGGACAGCGACAGAGCCCTGACAAAGGGTCTTGCGCCTGCAAAAAGCGTCACAAGCCTGTAGTTCACGTCAGATCCCACTGCAATATCAAGAAGGGATGCAGTTTCCTCATCTGCCTGTATGAGATGCTGTGCCTCAGTGACCACAGAGACGTCCTTGCGGGTCATAATCTCAAGGAGGAATGTTACAGACCCATCGGTACCTGCACACACCCTCAGACACGTCGGTATGTCAAATGACTTCAGGGCCTTAAGGAATTCCTTATTAACGAATGTCACAGATGATCAATATCCCCTGGATCAAAGCCCTTACTTGGATACTGCCTTCTTGGCCTGCTTAAGGCGTTCCTTAGCAGTATATCCTGTTGCCAGCAGAAGGAAATCCCTGAAGCGCTTGTTCGTGTCAAGGATCAGTCCATCATCGCCTTTAGTAGCGTCAGTGACAGTATTCACCACTAGCTTCTTGCCGTCCATATAGACGGACAGTTCTGTGATCACGCCATAAGAAACTAAAAGCTTGTCTCCCTCGCGTCTGATCTCGCCAGGAAAGCTTTTTTCAATCTCTTCATAAATTCTTTCGATGTCCGGGGAAAAACCGCGTTTCAATTTATATTCTTGCATTGCTATCACATAAGAGATAGCCATTAACACGAATAAATATTCCGGTATGGTAACCCATTTGAGAAGCTTTTGGTTTTGAGCTACATTGATAAATTCAGTTATTCTCAAGAAGCAGTTTTCCACCATCTCCTACGATCCGGACCTTTTGCACCTTTTCAAGTAACATCTCACCAAGCTTTCTGACCTCATCCCATTCCGGAGTTGGCTTATCGTGCCCTTTGAAAGGCAGGTCGAAATCAGGATTGCTCATGAACTGGTACAGCATAACCTCTGATGCTTCCCCTATATCCGGCAGGATCCGAGCTATCGTCCCAGTATTGATAAACCCCGGTATGACCCTTATCCAGACCCTAAGCCATTTCTGTTTTGCAATATTCAGGGATTCACGCAGTAAAGAGATGTATTTGATACTGCGCTCCTCTGAGAGGCCTGTAAGTTCCATGATCGCAGGAATATCATCAAGAGGGGCTTTTATCTCAATAACAAATCCCTTGACAAAGGGAAGTGCCTTCTCAAGGACATCCGGCTTCATGCCATTGGATTTAAGCAGTATGCTTTTGCCAGCAGCATGGAGTCCTTCGATCAGGGGAAGAAGGTCCTTCTGGAGTGTTGGTTCCGCGCCACCCAGATAAACATCTTCACTTTCAGATCTCTTTGCAAGGTCCACAACATCCTCGATGGAATATTCCTTCATGGGCTGGCGGATGTGCACACAATATGGGCATCTCATATTGCATCCGGCAAATTCCACACGTAACTGTCCCAGATTATCAGATATGCCTATCAGTCTCATTATGATTCACCCTGAATAATTCTAAAAAGATATCGTCATCTGAACATATAATACTTTTCTGCAATACAGGAACAAGAAAGACATATTAGTATATTTGATCGAAACGTTCTCTAATTTCAGAAACCCGGTATATAGGAACCAGCGATTACTATATATGTAGAACGTGCCATCAGTTCTGTCATATAAAGGTGATCACAATGCCAAAAATGCTGACAATTGAAGACCTCGAAAAAAGGAAAGAGAATAAAGAGATCGAAGAGGAATTTGGAGAAGAGATCGAGGAGCTTTTCGACCTGGTAATGCCTCCAGGAACGCCATCATACATCATCTATGATATTGTAGAAGAATTTGGCCTGCAACCGGTCGAAAGAAATCTCAACGTTGATATTGTAGAATGTGACAAAAGGGAAGTTATTGCTCTTAGAGGCAAGCTTGATGTCGTTAAAGAGGCAGAAGAATACTACTTCAAGGAAATGGAAGCATACATTGAATAATGCTGATATTTAAAAAAGAGAACCTGTTGAATTGATCACAGGTTCATTCCACATTTTCTGATCAAATATCTTCTGCTCCCATATCGATACCTGTAATGGTATCGGTGTTAAGATCAAAGACAACTGCCTTCTGGTCCCCTGAATAAATATCCACTTTTTGGGAATCGTTGATCTCACCGATCACAACCGCAGCAATTCCAACATCCTCAAATATCCGGATACACTCATCACAGTTCTCCGGCTTTGCAGTTAAAATATAACCGGTTGCGGGATAGATCTTAAGCCACTGTTCCAACTCAAGGCCTTCCGGCATAGGGATCTTTGTAATATCTACAGATGCACCAACTTTGCTGGTCTCACATAGCATACCAAGCGTTCCCACAGTTCCCGGATTACTGATATCCTTTCCTGCTGTCAGCAAATTCTTCTCAGCGATCATCTGTATCACAAGGAAACGGTCACGAACGGTTTGGGCATCCTTAAAAGAAGTGGTATCCCAGCTGTAAGGAGAATTCTTGCCCACACGACCATCCATATCATAGGCAACTATCACTGCATCGCCCGGCCTTGCCATGTCGCTTCTGACAATATGATCTTTCTTTGCAACACCAATGATAGCAACACCAAGTGAATTATAAGGAGTATCAGGATGAACATGTCCTCCAACCATGGGGACACCGAACTTCTTTACCCCGTCCTTGATACCACGCATCATCTCTTTGCATGCTTCGGAATCACAGGAGGACATGACATTGACCATTGCAACAGGCCTTCCGCCCATTGCTGATATGTCATTGACGTTCACAACGACGGAAGTGTATCCTGTCCACCAGGGACTTTCAAGTGCGATCTTGCCCCAGATCGCATCAGCAGCGAACAGTATAACCTCGTCACCACCAGTATCGAGCACTGCTGCATCGTCTCCAAAATCCACGATGGTCTCACCATATTCACTACGCACGTCCTCGAACATATTGACAATGTCAGCTATGGGTTTCTTGCGGGTCACACCTTCAAAGTTTCGAAGGTTTGCAGCCAGTTGTTCAATATCCAAGCATATCATTCCCTTATGTGGTTCAGGCAGAACAGAAGAAGATCATTCTTCATGTTCCTTCTTTTTAATAGACTCCATCTTGATGACGTTCCTGCGCTCCTCGCTCATCTGAGAGAGGTCCTTGCCCAGAAGACCATATGCATCAGACCTGCACTGGCGACAGTGGCGCATCTGCTGTACATAAGGCTCACAGAGATTCTGCATCTCTTTGCGCTCTTGATTGGAAGGTGGTTCCATGTCTGCAAACTTTGCCTGACAGATAAGAGGCATGATGTTCATGATAAAGACACCAAGCTCACGTACTTTCTTTGCAATCTCTATAATGTGGTCCCTGTTAATTTCCGGAATAAGCACCGTATTGATCTTAACAACAAGTCCGGCTTCAACTGCCATCTTTATGCCTTCAAGCTGATTCCTGATCAGAATTTCCGCAGCCTCCACACCTGTGTAGGACTTGCCTTTGTAAGCCACATGGTCCACGATCTTTGCCTGTATCTCAGGATCAATAGCATTAAGAGTTACAGTAAGTGTACTGACGCCAACCCTTAGAAGATCATCCATCTTATCCGGAAGTGCCAATCCATTTGTACTAAGGCAAAGGGTCACATCGGGGAATTCGTTCTTGATAAGTTCAAAGGTCTCAAAGGTCTCATCGTTGGCAAGAGGATCACCAGGACCTGCTACTGCAACTACCTTGATGAAAGGATAATCCTTGAGAACATCCTTTGTCTTTTCGAGTGCCTGCTGCGGAGTTAGAACTTCACTTGTCACACCCGGACGACTCTCATTGACACAATCGAACTTACGATCACAATAATTGCACTGGATGTTGCACTTTGGAGCTACAGCCAGGTGAATACGGCCATATTTATGCTGCGCGTCCTTATTATAACAAGGATGTTCTGAGATCTTTCGCATAACATCAAGATCAATGCCAGTCTCATCGTGACATTCGTTAGGGTTTTTATCAGTATCAGGCAAAGTTTGTCCTCCAGCATTAATAATACGAAGTCTGCAATTCAATTAGAACCGTTATAGATATAGGTTGTGGAGAGATCACTCCAAACCATTCAGTTCACACCACTTACCATGACCTTCCCATACCTTCACAGAAAGCGGATAACCAAGCTTTTCAGAGAGGTCTGCATGAATATGCTCACAGATATTCTCTGCACTTGGGAATGGCAGAATATCATTAAGGAGCCTGTGGTCATAGTTATTTAGAGTTTCACGTACGGTCTTCTTGATCTCATAGAAATCCATGACCATTCCGTTTTCCTTTTTCTCGCCCTCGAGAACTATCTCTATCTTATAAGTGTGACCATGGACGATGCCACAGGTCTCGTGTTCAGGTAAATAATGTGCACTATCTATGTATTCTATTATTCCAAGTCTCATTTTTGTCATTATAAACAACCCCACATCTTGTGTGTTTGAGGAATTATCAAAGTATCTATTGAATCAAGCAAATTCTTTTGTAATTCAAGCATAACATCAATATCAGGAGCAAGATGTTTCTGTGTCACCGGTTGAAGTACCACACAAGAAACATAACCTGAAATAGCATCAACAATACCCAGAACATCATCTGCTACTGTGTCCTTTGTGATAACCAGTTTAGAGAAACATTCCCTTTCCTTTGTATTCCGAAGCATGCGGAAACATTCTATGGTCCTGTCAAGATGGGACGCAAAATCCTCACCCTCGAACTCATCAATAAGCTTCACATCTCCTGAAACATAGGAGACCTTGTCCTTGATCTTCTTTGCCATGTGTGGAAGGGTCATATTAGACTCAAGGTACAGAGGACTTGAAACATCCAGATTTGCAATAAAATCTGCCTCAAGGAGAGGTTCTCCACCTGTAAGGGATATAGAATGGACATTCTCATAAATGCCCAGCAGTTCATTAACATCCTCTACGCTAAGAGGGTTTGGTATGTCCTGGAATACGTTCGATCCGGGAACCTTTTCAAATTTACAGACAGCCGGTGTCTCAACATTCGTGTCACAATATGAACAGTTAAGATTGCAACCGACGAACCTTACAAAAGCCTGCCTCACGCCCACATGAGGACCTTCACCCTGAACAGAGCAAAATATCTCACTGATAGGTACCTGCATCATACCACATCCAATGGTCGGGATTTGCGAAGGTCTTTTTCGATATCATCAATCTCGGCAACATATTTTTTAGATATCGCTCCAAGAAGTCCTACCGCCTTTACCTCATCGACACCAATATCCGCCAGATTTCCATAAAAATCATGGGACACATTGATCCCGAAATGGATCTTTTGGGATACTGCAGAAGTGCTTGCAATCGAAATTGTCAGTTTCCTGCCATCCACGAACAGGTCATCCCCCTGCCTTGTGGTCATTACACCATTCCCCAGAAGTACCTCTGCCACAATTGCAGTGAACAATCGCTGTCGTGCATAGATGAGCTTAAGGTCAGTAGAATCAAAGTGTTCTATAAGGAAATGAAGCATATCAGGAGAATATATAGAATCGCCCATTCTCTTGTCCTCAAGATCGATCATGTGTTCGAGCTTCACATCACAGCCACCTCTGAAAGCAATGATCGAATCCTGCTGGATACCTTTCAGGTTGTATGCCCACAAAGAAGAGATCTGACTTCCGTCATAATCCATTATTTCATCAAGAATTATACATTCCATAATAAACACCTTTAGCACCTTTAATCATCCAACCCCAATCTTACCATAAGAGGGTCCTTCAAACCGGACTCATGGAAAGCACGTGCACGTCTTACACAGCTTTCACATACTCCGCATGGCTCATCTCCACCGTGATAACAACTCCAGCTCCACTCAAGTGGTGCCTTTGCATCCATTGCCTCATGCACTATACCTGACTTGTCCATATCAATAAGGGGTGCAAGAACTTTCACACCATTTGCAGTGGAGTAAGAAAAACACACGTCAGACGCATCAACGAACTCTTTAGAATTGTCAGGGAATGTCTTTGCCTCTTCCCCGTTGAATCCTGCAATGACATAATCGCAATCATAGCTTTCAGCAAAACTTGCTGCGATATTTAAAAAGACACCATTCCTATTGGGAACCCACACACTCTTTGCGGAGTCTTCAGTAACGGCACCTGTATTTTTTGAAATATCTTCGACCGATAGCTCAGGAATATCCACGTCCTCGTTCACAAGAGATGTGTTCGTAATGTCCTTTAACCAGTCCAGACGGATTATTCTGTGATCTATACCATAATGTTCACAAATAACCCTTGAATGATCGATCTCCCTCTGAACAGAACGCTGACCATAATCGAAAGTCAATGCCAGAACAACATCGGAGGTCCTTTTTGCAATTGCGAGAGCAGCGATCGAATCCAGACCGCTGCTTAATAATGATATTGATCTCATGAGGAAACTCCAAAATATCAACCAGGTATTACCATAGTAATACCCCAGTATTATTTAAAGTTGCCGAAAATCAGAAGATTGGATCAAAACTAGAATACTAAAAGTAATCAATATGTACAATAGCCAGAAAGCTAAAAAAATAATTATGGAAAGATCATCAGGTGGATGCCGTGTTACCATCGGCCCCTGAAGAACTTCCACCTGCGGACTCAAGACAGTGTATAGTACAATACATGTGCTTTTTCACATGAGTATCGTACACCAGCATCTCACTTCCACAATGTTCACAATATACTTTTACAAGTTCCATTTGTACCACCACGGTTTATTTTCTTCTTTGTAATAGGAACATAAATCCCAGAATACTAAGAACTGGAATTGCAATTGTCGGGAATTCAGGAATTTCCTGCGTCTTTTCCGGAGAGTCGACTTCCACATGCTCAGCCATGAACTTTGTATCAGTACCATTTTCATTTGTTGCTGTCAGAGACACATTGTAAGTTCCCACATTCTCGTAAACATATACAAACTCGGAAGCATTTGAATCCTCACCAACAACACCATCCACATCCCAGGAAATGTTGGTAGCATTACTGGAGTTATCCGTGAACTTGACAGCTAATGGAGCAGTTCCTTTAGTTACATTAGCTATGAAATCTGCAACTGGCATTACTTCAACGGTCCGAACTGGTTCAGGCTCAGAGAGAATTACAATGATGTAATCCACAAATGTTTTAGTATCATTACCATCCCCATTCTTCACGGTTAAGGATATATTATAAGTGCCCGCCTCGTCGTAATTATGGAAAAGCTCAGAAACATTGTAATCCTCACCAACAACACCATCCACATCCCAGGAAAATTCGATAGCATTGCTGGATAGATCCTTGAACGTAACATTTAATGGAGCAACACCAGATCTTGGAACAGCAGTGAAATTAGCTACTGGCATTACTGGTTCTACTTCAACAACCTCATTGGGCTTAGAGTCACCACTGGACTTTCTGATAACAGGCTCCTCATTATCACCTTCCTTCACTGAGATGTTGAACTCGCTCGTTGTAGGAGTAGAGTTGTCCCATTCCGAATAATCGTTTTCAGGAGTGTCACTGGTTGGCTCTGGAGCAAGTCCAGGAGAATTTGTTGAAATGCTTGTCAGCCCACTCAGGAGCAAGACGATCAATACTAAAAAACCCAGAGGTTTGATTAGAGAGTTCATACTACACCACCACCATGTATACCCAATTAAGATATTGGCGGGATTTATATATAAATATATCTATAGAGAAGTGTATGCTCATCATAATGAGGTGTTTTTGGAAGGAACAAATTCGAAAAAGAATAAAAAAGAGAGTTGAACAGGAAATAAAATGAAACCTGTTCTTCAACGATTATTTAGTCAAACGTTCAAGTGCATGACAATCAATTACTTTTAATACAATATGCCTTCGTTATACATCTCCAGCACATTTTTAAGCTGCTCCCCTGACTCATTCCATGCTGCTCCAACTTCAGGATTACTACTACCTAATGGATAATCTTTCATCCAGGCATCAGCTGCTTCGATGAAATCGACCAATTCACCATCTATTTCATAAGGATAGTAGGGATTGCCAACCATGACGTTCAATTTGGCTGCCACCAAGTGATTAAACATTATGGAAGGTTTGCCCTCAACTGGAGAGTTAAGGTAGCCTAGAGCATCAGTTTTTGTGTAAGTGACATTGCCAATAGTGATATTAGTAACTTCTTCAGGCCAATTCTCGGAGTTCTTCCAGTATCCCTTGCCCTCAAGCATATCCTTAAGCGTTGTATTAGTTACACCGAAGTAGTAACTTGAATCCTCATCTGTTACCAAGAAGTCCCCATAAGAGCCAGTTACATTTCCAATGTTGCAATATTGACCCTCAATAACCGTACCACTAGCGTTGAAGACCCAGACCTCACCAGGTTCGAAGATTTCATCGCCATCATCACCATCCATGTACACTGGAGTAACATTGATGTCATTATCCTGCACATCTACGGCAAGATTCACATTTCCTGTGTTTTTAACTTCATATGTCCATTCAACCGGATAACCAAGTAGAAGATATGGACCAATAGGTTCGTTTACATCATGACCATCAGTGAACTTTTCAATGTCAATTGATGCATTGACACCAAAGTAGTAGCTGATATCGGAAGCATTAACCTCGGATCCATTATAAGTTGCAGAAGCGGTTACATTGTTAACATAAGGACCTGCTACAGAGATATTGCTGGCAGTAAAGCTGTTATTATACTCGCCAATACCAAGTGAAGCAATAGTACCGATAGGACCTTCCATATCATC